>JAYVTL010000090.1:0-4457 GCA_043788845.1 Candidatus Uhrbacteria bacterium | reverse complement strand
GTGTTTCCCTTGGGGTCGCGCATGGTATACGGCATGCCGTAGCCATTGCCGCCCATCGGCACATCCTGACCCACGCCCGCCATGCCGCCGGGCATATATCCCCCGTCATGCATGGAGTAGTTCACTCCCCCGATGCCGATACCACTGCGATTGCAGCGCTCGTACACCTGGAAGCGCGCCACGCCGGACAACAAGTACGCATTTGCGCACTCGTCCTTCAGCGCCTGCGTGCGCTTGACGGTCTCGTCACGATGCGACAGCGGCCCATCGGTAATGGTGCGACTATACGCATCCTCACCTCCCGGCCCCGTCTCACGCACGATGGTCGTCCGCGACGCACAGCCAAACATGAACAAACAAACAAACACCATCGAAACAAATGAGGTCTTCATGATTTCTATCTCCTTTTTTGGTGTGTCAAAGCGTTTTTGGGAGAGCTTTCCTTCTCACCAATAACGTATATGTATACCACAAAATGAGCCTTTTGTCAAGAGTAGACTATACACAAATATGGCTAAACTTAGCCAAAAAGAAAAGACTCTCCCCAAAGCTTTAGGAAGAGTCTTTTGGCTCCATTGAGCCTTTTTTAGTAACCAGCTCCCGGCGGGCAATACAGCTGTTCGCCATAATAGCCCCATACCAGGTAGCAGCTCTTGGCCGGCGGCCTGACTCGATGCGCCGCCACACACTGCAGCGCCCCATCTGGATCATGGCGCTGCTCGTACATGCACAACGACATCGCACCACCGCTTTTGCCATTGGTCTGATCGACCTCATTCGTCCCCAACCCCACTTCAGTACGATTGGTCTCCGTTCCCATCGGCCCTCGATGCACACTTTGCATCTCAGCCCCGCACCCGTTGAGCGCACAGGCAGCCACCATCACCATCGAAATCTGAAAAAAGTACGTTCGCATCTTCATTTCTCCTTGTTGGTTGTAAAGATTCGCTACAATGAGACCTACCATTTTTTGCCAGAAATGTCAATCCTAAAAACGGCACTTTGTGCAACATTTTACTCCAAACCAAACCACCCAACCCAATTCCCTGAGCGGAGCAGCAGCGCAGTCGAAGGGCTGCAGCCCTTCGACAAGCTCAGGGAATTGTTCGTGTTTATTTATCACGTATTCATTTCGTATCTATTAGTACCTCCATTATTTCGAATAGCTCCGACAACGGGGTAGCCAATTTCTTGAACGTAACCGCCGTTGAGACATCCAACACCAAAAAATGCGTCGAGTTGTGGAGAGAGAAATTGGACACCCCGTTGTCGGAGCGTTGCAGCCCTGTTTTTTTTCCGCATTTCTCGCAATAAAAAAACGCGTCATCCAAGATTCGGACAACGCGTTTTAAAGTAAAGCTAAGCTAAGTAAAGAACGTCCTCACTTCTTTTTGCCACCGACGCAATCATGCCGTCGGCAATACTCCTCCAAGGCAGGATTGCTCTTGCCCTTCGCCATCTCCTCGCGCCCGTCGTCGTCATCCGTCGTGTACGGACGCGTCGTCGCTGCGCGTGAAGCCGGCGGCGCTGCAGGTTGGGCAGAACGACTCTTGCCCCAACTCCAGCTCGGCCAATTGAAGCTCATATCCGGCGCCGAAGAGTTCTTCGCCATCCACATCAAGTTCATCACCGCCACCAATGCCATCGCCGCGAACGCGACGCCGATGAACTTCCGCAACTTCTCGAGCTTCGCCTCTTTCTCCCAGGGGAAAACGAGGCAAAACACCACCACCGCCAACAGCAGCACCCAACCGGCCTGCCAGCCCGTAAGGGAGAAGAAGTTCGCAACGCTCGCGAACACCGAATTGCCCGAGTCGGTCTCGACGACCTGCTCGACACCCGGCTGCGTGATGCCAGCCACCTTCTCGATCTGCGTCGCCGTCTCACCGAGCATCTTCTGCTCAGCAAACCAACCTGCATTCGTAATACGCGTATACGCTTCCGGGGCGAAAGCCTGCATCACGACATCGATCACAAACGCGACACCTGCCAGCGTGAGTACACCGATCTGAAACACCACCCCGCTCTTGCGCATCCGCTCTGCCCAACTCTTCGCCCACTCGTACTTAAACTTCCCGTAGACGAAGTCAAGCAACATGACACTCGTCATACTGATCACAACCAACACCACCAGGATGAGCATCCACACCGGATGATCAAATCCCAGCATCGGCGCACACAGCGTGAGTAGCGCCACCTTGATACCCATAAAGGTCGACCGAATCGCCGGATCGATCTCGTCCTCGTTCGCGATGTTCGGTCGCTCGAACTTCTTGAGCACCGCTTTTGCGCCAGCGCCCATGAAAGATCCAACGATATCGAGCACCGTCTTGATCGAGAACTCCGTACCAGCGACCGCTGACTTCACTACGAAGCCAAACGACCGCACCAAGGCCTCAATGGCCGCGATCGCTGCGAGCGCGTGGAGAATCCCCGCCAGTCGCAACGGCTTATTGATGTCGAACAACCCCACCGTAAAGCACGCCACAGCCATGATGACCGCCGTGCCCACGATCGTCGCCAGCAGCACACGCAATGAAGCGCGCCTGATCTCGCGTTGCGTCACCAACGTCACGGCATCGCCATCTTCACGTTCGCGCAAGTCACCATCCACCGGATCAATGACCAGCTGAATAGCTCGTCCACGAATGGCGAACACCAGCGCCGCAATGCATGCCGCACTCACCACCAACACCGTCAGCACCGACGACCACGACAACGACTTAAACTGCATCAAGTCGCAACCAATGACCGTCACGACCACCAGTGCTATCTGTCCGCCGGCCATGAACACGAACAACGGGATCACCGTCTTCTCGTACAAGCCAAGCAGGACATCGAGTCCAAGCTTGGCCAGGCCCTCGGCGTCGTCACCAAGTTCCGTCAGCCCAGCGTTGAACTCTGCACTTCGTTTGGCATACATCCAAGCGAGCGCGCCACCAAACACCACCAATACTGCAATGAGCAGGAGAGTCATGGGGAAATCTTTCTACTAGCGATAGCGCCAGTTCTGTACTTTCTTCCGAGCGTTCTTGATCGTTTCTTCTGGGGGTTTCTGCCTTGCAGCAGGCCCAGGAGGCAATACCGGCGCGCCAGCTGGCGCCACCGTTTCAGGATCCGTCGGAGTACCAGCTGCAGTCGCAGCCGGCTTCTTGCCGAACAGCGCCTGCATGATTCCACTCACACCCTCCTTCACCCGATCCACCAATGGCGGCATCGGACGAGATGGTTTTTGCGTATAGGTACGTTCGAAATAAGCCAGAACGGACTCAAGCTTCTTCGTCGTATCCGTCTCACGCTCGAACGCCTTCAAGAAGGCGCGCAAAGCTTCGGTTCCCCGCATCTGCTCACGATAGAAGTCGACCCTGGCTTTCGCCTCAGACCGCTTCTTCTCGTCCTCAATCGCCGCGACGAAGTCATACATCGCATGCAGCGCATCATCGACCTTGTCACGCGCCATCGGCGACAGCAGAAACAACGCTTCAGAGTACGAACTCTGTTCACGTCTATTCTTCAGGTGATCCGAAAACTTCACCTGCTCAACGGCAACATCCGACGGCGAGAACTGTTTCTTGGACAGGTAATCGCGTCGCAGCTGCTCGAGATAATCCCCCAACGACTCCGTCACGATCTCACCCACGATCGGCGGGATATTGGGATTCTGCGCCAGATACTTCTCGAGCGCCCCATTCTCACCAATCATCGATTCCATCGCCGGGAAAAACCCATTCGAAACGACTTCGCGTCCCAAATGACTTTCGAGGAACATGGCCACATCCTTCACATGCGCAGGATCAAACCCCCGCGCCGCGAGGTCAGCCACCTTCATCGAAATCAACGATCGCCCAAAGCCGAGCGCCAAGGCCGGAATCGCGATGATATCAAGTGGGCCCTTCGGTCCTCCACCCTTACCACCGCCCTTTCCATCCTTTGGTCCACGGCCCTTCCCCTTTTTGGGTTCGGGCTTAGTCTCTTCTTCAGAATCATCATCGTCTTCGAACTCTGCATCAATCACATTTGCCATCTTGGCCTCCAGTTTCTGGTTGATTGTCTCTTGTCTCTATTTTCAATGATCTTGTTGAAACAGCCTTTCGCCATTCCAGAACGTATATGTATACCACAAAACACCCTTTTTGTCAAGGTAGCGATATACAAAAACCAACACCAAAAACTTAGCTAATATTAGCCACTATTTAAGCTTTTCAAACACCTGCGCTGTATCCGTTTCGATCACACTCCGATAACTCGAACTCGCTGTCCGCAACAACTCAAATAATGGCTCAACCTGGCCATTTTTAGACAAAAGTACAAAGCGCGCCCCCATTTCTCCCATCACTCCCTCAATTTCCCCCACCGTTGTACTCGAAGGCCGCATACTCATCGCATACATTCTATCGCTCAACTCCGGCCGGCTCACATACAAAAACGTCGGATCCACCCCATACACAAACTTCAAC
>JAYVTL010000089.1:0-4056 GCA_043788845.1 Candidatus Uhrbacteria bacterium | reverse complement strand
TCGGGCTTTTTTATTGGGGATGAAGGGGCTTGCCAAAAAGTGAGGTTTTCGCTATAGTCCGGCCACTGAATACACGAGGGTTCCCCTAGCCGAAGTGGTGACTTTAATTCATCTTCGGAGGGAATCGCCACTATTTCAGACAAAATATATGTCCAAGATGAAAGAGATCGAGTTGGCTCCAACCACCGAGATCGGCAAGTTATTGATGGATGAGGCTTATGCCCATTTATTGTCGTATCCAAAGGTTGGCGATGTGATTAAGGGCAAGGTGATCGCGGTTGGCCGCAATGAAGTGCGGATCGACGTGAATGGCTTGGCCATTGGTTTGGTGCGTGGTCCAGAATTGGATCCAAGCATGCATTTGACGGTTGACGATGACGTGGAAGCCACGGTCGTGGAACTCGACAATGAATTTGGTGAATTGGAATTGAGCTTGAAGGGTGCCGATCGCAAGAAGTCTTGGGAGAAGCTCCGCGAGATGGCGGCTGCCAACAATCCTGTTCAGGTCAAGGTGCTCGAAGCCAATAAGGGTGGACTTATCATCCGGATGGAAGGCATTACTGGTTTCTTGCCAGTGTCGCAACTTTCACCAGAAAACTATCCTCGCGTGAGCGGTGGTGAGAAGACCAAGATCTTGGAGAAGTTGAAGAGCTTGGTGGGTACCAATATTGATGTCAAAATTATTGACGTGAATGAAGATGGTGAAAAGTTGATTGTGTCAGAAAAGGCCGTGTGGGAAACCAAGCAAGAAAGCGTGATCGCTAAATACAAAGTTGGCGGCATGATTGAAGGTGATGTGACGGCTGTCACCGACTTTGGTGCCTTTGTGCGCTTTGACGATAACTTGGAAGGCTTGGTGCATATTTCTGAAATTGCTTGGCAGCGCATTGACCATCCTCGCGATGTGTTGAAGGTCGGTGACCATGTGCGTGCAGAAATCATCAATATTGAAGGCTCCAAGATTTTCTTGTCGATGAAGAAACTGGTTGATGACCCATGGAAGAACGTGGCGATTCGCTTCAAGGTTGGTCAGATGGTGAAGGGTCGCGTGCTCAAGATCAATCCGTTTGGTTTGTTCGTGGAGCTTGATCCAGATATTCATGGCTTGGCGCATATCTCCGAATTGTCGGCGAAACCCGTCAAGGATGTGAACGAAATCGCGCGCGTTGGCGACGAGTTCGACTTTCGCATCGTGACCATTGATCCAGAGAACCATCGCCTTGGTTTGTCGCTCAAGAAGAGCAAGGATGAAGGCAAGGTGGAAGAAAAGGCATAGCGAGGGATTCATTCTATGTTGCTCAATCATTTGGTCCGGACTTGGTCGAGCTTCATATAAAAGCGAAAAACGGTTTGTAATTCGTGTATGCGAAAACAAACCGTTTTTTGTTACATCAAAAGGAGAACTGACCATGAATTATCGAGCGGTGGGCAGGCGCTGTGCGGTTGATTTTTCGAGCTTGGGACTCCCCTGCTCGCAGGCAGAAGGGCTGGCTATTCTCGAGCGAAAGGGATTTGAGGTGATGGAGGTGGAGGTGGTTGAGGAGGCGCGGCGTTTGGTTGGGGTGGCGACGTATCGGCGGGGGGCACGTGGGAGTGAGGCGCCGGAAATTGTCGATTGCTCGAGCTTGGTGAAATGGGCGTATGGACAATGCGGGGTCTGGCTGCCACGGCGGTCGATTCAGCAGCGTGAGCTAGGGGAACCGGTGACGCTGGATGCCGTTGGTGGTGGCGATGTCATTTTTTGCTCGGGGCTGATTGATTATTTCCAGACGGATCCGACGGATGGCGTAGGACATGTGGGAATGATGACGGATGTTGGGACGGTGATTCATGCTGCTGGAAAACAGGTTGGTGTGATTGAGACGCCGGTGGCGCGTTTTGTTGCGAAGGCTGGTTTTCGAGGAGTTCGAAGATATATTCAACCTAGCCAAAGCGTGGTCACCTTGCAGACACCGGTTGAGCGCGAAGTTGAAACGTCGGACGATATCCGCTGGATTATATTGCAATCCCTCCCGCTGGGAGGGGTGAACTCGGTCTAAATCTTCCCCGCTTCAAGCATTTGGAGCGGGTTTTTATTGGCCTCGGTGGTACTCGACAGAATGAGCCGTTTCCGATAGTGTGCGTGAGTCAAAACTCTATGAATACTACGCTCCGAAACATCTTAATCTTCCTGGGCAGCTTGGCCTTGATTGGCGTGGTGCTGGCCTTTGTGAATGTGGATACGACGCAAAAAACTGACCTCACGACCATTGCGCGCGAGATCAATGATGGCAAAATTAAATCGATTGTGGTGCGTGGCACCGAGATTGAAGCGACCCGTCAAGATAACTCAAAAGTAACGACCAGCAAGGAGTCGTATGAGTCGCTGTCGAGTGTGCTCAAGAACTATGGCGTGGCTCCAGAAAAAACCTTGGCCGTGCCAGTGGAAGTGAAAGAAGCGAGCGGACTCGCCTATTGGGCGGGGATGTTTTTGCAAAATGCCTTGCCATTTATTTTGGTGATTGGCTTCATGATTTTTTTCTTCCGCCAATTGCAGGGGCAGAATAATAAAGCCATGATGTTTGGGACATCGAACGCGCGTGACATGACCAAGGATGGGAAAGAGAAGGTGACGTTTGCAGAGGTGGCCGGGGTGAAAGAAGCTAAGGAAGAATTGAGTGAAATCGTGGAGTTCTTGAAGAGTCCAGAAAAGTTTACTAACTTGGGCGCTAAGATTCCAAAGGGCGTGTTGTTAATGGGGAGCCCGGGCACGGGGAAAACTTTGCTGGCGCGTGCCGTGGCGGGTGAAGCCAATGTCCCGTTCTATTCTATTTCGGGTTCAGAGTTTGTGGAGATGTTTGTGGGGGTGGGCGCCTCGCGCGTGCGTGATTTGTTTCAGAAGGCGCAAAAGACGGCACCCTGCATTATTTTCATCGATGAAATTGATGCGGTGGGTCGCCAACGCGGATCTGGGATGGGTGGGTCGCATGATGAACGCGAGCAAACGCTCAACCAAATTTTGGTCGAGATGGATGGCTTTGAAGCGAATAATGGAGTGATTGTGATGGCGGCCACCAATCGGCCGGATGTGCTTGACCCGGCTTTGCTGCGCCCTGGTCGCTTTGACCGTCGCGTGACGCTTGATCCGCCAGACTTAAAAGACCGCGAGATGATTTTGACGGTGCATGCGCGCAATAAGCCGTTAGCAAAAGATGTGTCGCTCAAGCGCTTGGGCGAACGGACACCGGGTTTTTCGGGTGCAGACTTGATGAACTTGTTGAATGAAGGTGCGATTTTGGCCGCACGCAAAGGTTTGAGTGAAATCACTATGGAGATTTTGCTCGACTCAATTGAGAAGGTAATGTTGGGACCAGAACGTCGCAGCCATGTGATGAATGATGCCGAGCGCAAGGTCACTGCTTTTCATGAAGCGGGTCATGCCTTGGTGGCGCACTTGTTGCCACATGCGGATCCAATTCAAAAGGTGTCGATTATTTCTCGCGGAAGAGCGGCGGGGTATACGCTGAAGATGCCGACGGAAGATCGCAGTATGCGTCGGCGTGAGGAATATTTGGAAGATATTGCGGTGATGTTGGGTGGATATGCGGCCGAGTTCATTCACTTTGGCGATATCACCACAGGCGCATCGAATGACATGAAGAATGCCACGCAAACGGCACGCAATATGGTGACGCAATGGGGCATGAGTGATGTCCTAGGACCACGCGTCTATGGGGATCAGGCTGATATGGTGTATATGGGTCGGCCGGTGCATGAGAGTCGCGATTATTCTGAAGACAAAGCGGTGTTGATCGACAAAGAAATTGACCGTTTGATCGCTGAAGGCTTGGTCACGGCCAAGCAGATCATCTCGGAGCACAAAAAAGAAATGGAAAATATTGGCAATCATTTGCTCGAGAAGGAAACGATTGAGCGCGATGAGTTTACCAAGATTGTGGGATTGCCTCCGGCGAATGTGAAGAATGTGGTGCCGACGGCATAAGCGATAATGCAAAAGAAAAAGACGAGCCGATGGCTCGTCTTTTGTATTGAAAACGCCCCGCTTCGAGTGAAGTG
>JAYVTL010000088.1:0-1648 GCA_043788845.1 Candidatus Uhrbacteria bacterium | reverse complement strand
ATTGTCTTCGCTCTTCTGCTCGGTTGGTTGCGCCTCTGACATGTTGTCGCCGAGTTCAGCTTCGGGCGTGATTGGCAGGAGCTGTTTTACATTGGGGATGAGAGCGATGGCGCTTTTGAAGGTGGTGTAGACCAGGAAGACGCGATCGACATGGCCAGCCATGAATTGTTGATAGGCGTAGTCCCCGATGGCTTTAGATTTGGCGAAGGCTGGATTTTGCGAGAAGGCTTCGAACGAGGCAACGATAGTAAATCCTCCACGCTTGATGGCTGCTTCGCCGCGCTTCCCGACGGTGACGAGCTTCATGTCTTGCTCGCTACGACTTTTTAGAAACTCGATGGCTTTTTTTAAGGCTTGATAATTGTAGCCGCCGCATAACCCACGGTCCGAGGCGGCCACGATGACCAAAGCCGATTTACTTTGCTTGCGACCCGCAAGTAATGGATGACTGGTTGGATCAACCAGTTTGCGCACATCAGTAATGATGGCTTGCGCAGCTTGTGAATATTCTCGAGAAGCAACGACCATTTGCACCGACTTGCGCATCTTGGCCGCTTCCACCAATTCCATGGCACGCGTAATCTTGCGCGTATTTTTTACGGAGCGGATGCGGCGCTTAATGATGAGGGGTGAGATGGCCATAGGTTAAGCGGAGCTAGGCGACGAAGGTGGATTTCCATTCGGCGATGGCTTTTTTCAAATCAGCTTCAATGGTTTCATCGAGAGCTTTTTTGTCGCGGATGGCTTCCATCATGCTCGAATACGAGTTGTCGAGAAAATCATGGAAACCTTTTTCCCAATCTAAAATTTTGTCAGCTGGAATATCGTCGATAATGCCGCGGGTGACGGCGTACAAAATCGCGACTTGATGCTCCATGCTCATTGGCGCATATTGGCCTTGCTTCAAAACTTCGACGGTGCGGCGGCCACGTTCGATTTGTTTCTTGGTGGTCTCATCGAGGTCGGTGGCGAATTGAGCGAAGGCTTCGAGTTCGCGGAATTGAGCGAGGTCGAGACGCAATTGGCCAGCCACTTTTTTCATGGCCTTGGTTTGGGCAGCGCCACCCACACGCGAAACGGACAAGCCGACATTGATGGCTGGGCGAATACCTTTATAGAACAAATCGCTTTCCAAAAAGATTTGGCCGTCGGTGATGGAGATGACATTGGTTGGAATATAGGCCGAGATGTCGCCACCTTGAGTTTCGATGATGGGCAAGGCAGTGATAGACCCGCCGCCAAATTCTTTGGTGACGCGGCAGGCGCGTTCGAGCAAACGGGAGTGAAGATAAAACACGTCGCCCGGATAGGCTTCACGACCTGGTGGGCGGCGCAGCAAGAGCGAGACTTCACGATAGGCCCAAGCATGCTTGGATAAATCGTCGTAAATGACGAGCACGTCTTTACCTTGGTCCATGAAGAATTCGCCGATGGCGCAGCCAGCATATGGGGCGATGTATTGCATGGCGGCTGGGTCAGAAGCGCCAGCGATGACGATGACGGTGTGGTCCATGGCGCCGGCGTCTTTCAACTTGCCGACAATCTTGGCGATCTTGGATTCTTTTTGGCCGATGGCGACGTAGATACAAATCATTCCATTCCCCTTTTGGTTGATGATGGTGTCGATGGCGATGGCGGTTTTCCCCGT
>JAYVTL010000087.1:0-2643 GCA_043788845.1 Candidatus Uhrbacteria bacterium | reverse complement strand
ATTGATCTTGAGATTAAGAAGGACCATGTGGTGGTGGAGGGTGGGACATCGCATGACTATCGCGTGTATTTGAATGAAGCGCATTATATCCCTGGGTTTAGCGAGAAGTTGTTGGGAGCGAAGAAAGGTGAAGTGAAGACATTTGAATTGGAGTTCCCAGCGGATCACTACAATAAACAATTGGCAGGGAACAAACTTGAGTTTGTGGCGACGGTGAAAGATATCTTTGCGCTAGAATTGCCGCCGCTCGATGCCGAGTTTGCGAAAGCGTTTGGGATTGAGAGCGTTGATAAATTGAAAGAAATTTTGCGCGAGAATTTGCAAAAGGAAGCTGATCAAAAGTCTGATGATGCGGCGGAGATTGCCTTGCTCGACAAGCTGGTCGGCAGTTCTCGCTTTACGGAGATGCCGGAATTGCTGGTGAACGAAGAAGTGCGTCGCATGATGCATGAATTGCAGCATGGGGTGGAAGAACAGGGCGGGAAGTTTGCGGATTATCTTGCGAGCATTAAGAAGACGGCGGATGAAGTGAAGCTGGATTTTGTGCCGCAAGCGTTGAAACGGATTCAGACGGCGGTGCTGATTAAGGAAATTGGGAAGAAGGAAGCTGTGACGGCGGATGAAGATGAAGTTGATGCCGAGATTGATCGGATTTTGGAGGGGTTGAAGCATGACGATGCGGAGGCTCGCGGTCGCGTATTGGAACCGGAGTATCGGGATTATGTCGCCATCCAGATGAAGAATCGCAAAGTGATTGAACTGTTGCGCGAGAAAGGGATTACTAAATAATATGTCGAAGATTACTTTGCGTGTGATTCCCAATGCTTCAAAAAGTGAAGTGGTGGCAAAAGAAGACGGTGGGTGGAAGATCCGGTTGGCAGCGCCACCGGTTGATGGGAAGGCCAATGAAGCGTTAGTGGATTTTCTGGCCGAGGTGCTAGACATGGCGCCGAGCTTGATCGAGATTGTGAAGGGATATGCGGGCAAGACCAAGGTGGTGGAAGTGCCGATGCATGAGGAAGATGTGGATTTTGCCTTTACGATGAAGGCGCGGGGAGAGTGAGGGTGGTGGTTGGGAACGAAAAAAGCCTCGATTGGATGTCGAGGCTTTTTTAGTAGAGGGAAGGGGGTTTAGTGTCGTCGTCGGGACCGGAGGCTGGGGGGAGGCTGCTGCCACGGCGGCAACGGATTTCGTGGGCGTCGAATAGCGGGCCGCGGATGTTTTTGAGGCAAATGAGGCAGGGTCGGCAACAGCCGGCCTGGTGCTGACCTGACCCATGGTGCTGCTCGATTACGCATTCATCCTGGTCCAAGTCGAAGTCCATATCGCGAATGGTGGGCTCATACCTGGGCATAGGGGTGCTCCTGGAAAAAGGTCTGGAGGAAACGTAGCAAAACGGGGGGAAATGTAAAGACTAGCGAACGGGATCGTGGCCGCCGGTATGCCAAGGCGTACAACGGAGAATGCGGAGGGCGGAGAGCCAGGAACCTTTGAGCAAGCCGTATTTACCGAGGGAGGTGTAGGAATATTCTGAGCAGGTGGGGGTGTAGCGACAGACGCCGTGGGGGAAGAAGGGCTTTAACCAACCGTGATCGGGAGATAAGGTTTTTTGATAGACGTGGACGAGGAGTTGGCCGAGGCGGCGTGGAATGAGAGGGAGTTTCATGTGAAAAACTTTGAGGACGAGCTGGTAGCAACGCGACAAAATAATGATTTTCGCGTGGGTCCTGCCACCGCTCGCACTTTTCAAAAACTTTTTACAAAAGATTTTTAAAAAGTACTCGACGGTGTCACCCACGCTCACTTGGATCAACACGAAAAAAAAGGGGGGTTACGAGCTTGAAAATTTAGCCTTTTGTTTTTTTCTTTTCTGCTAGCTTGCGTGCTCTTGGGCTTGGCTTGGCGGGTTTGCTTAAGGCGTCGGGGATTTTTGTTAGCATGTAGCGGACGTCGGTGAGCATGAGTTGGTAGTCGGCGTCCTTCGCTTCAGGTTTGGCGACGAATAAAAGCTGGGTGTTTTTGGGGATTTCGTTCCAGAGTTCTCGTATGACTTCGCGCAAGCGGCGTTTGGTGCGGTTGCGGTCGACGGCTTTTTTGAACATCTTGGTCGAGGTAATAAAAGCTACGCGCGGCTCAAGGTCTTTCATTTTGCGTACGCGAAGGGTGGCATAGGGTCCGTAAACCGAACGGCCCTCGTTGCCGAGCTTGGTGAAATCGCGTTTTTTGGTGAGACGTTTGGCGGTGGGAAGCATATGTAGGGGCGTGATTTATCACGCCCGATGGGGCAGGGCGCATAACATGCGCCCGTACGGGAAAGAATGGGATGCAGATGCGCGAATGGGATGGGGACGCGGGATGGGGGGCGCGATGAATCGCGCCCCTACGGATATATCGAAAGGGCAGGCACAAGGCCTGCCCCTACACGCGATGTTATCGCTTCTTTTTGTTTTCGGTCTTGATTGCGATGCGTTTGCGGCCTTTGGCGCGGCGGCGGGACAAGACTTCGCGGCCCGTTTTGGTCTTCATGCGAGCTCGGAAGCCATGGACCTTGTTGCGTCGGCGCTTTTTCGGCTGGTACGTTCGTTTGGTTGCCATGTGGTTACGCGAGATTGAGGCCTCGCAGCTATTAGTTATGCCAGGGA
>JAYVTL010000086.1:0-6544 GCA_043788845.1 Candidatus Uhrbacteria bacterium | reverse complement strand
AACGAAACCCCACCGGTAAGAATGGCAATGCGTTTCATATATTTCCAGCGTAAATCACTACAACAATTTTGTCATGTAGACCAAAACAAAACCTCATGTGATCATTTCGCAGTGAAAAAAAATCAGACCACCTGTTGTTGGAGCTTGCAGACAAATGCGACCTTTCTCGAGCCAATAAAAAAATCGCGTCCCAAGTTACAGAACGCGATTCACCCTAAGAAACCCAAGGCATCGGCCAGCATGGCATAGTTCGCCACCACCAAATCCGCGCCCGCCTCTTTCAACACTTTCTCAGAAAACGACGTGGTGATCCCGATCGCAAAACACCCCGCCGCTTTCGCCGACTTAATACCATTGTCAGAATCCTCCAGCACCATGCACTCCGCCGACGTCACGCCCAATTGTCGCGCCACCAACAAATACGCCTCCGGATGCGGCTTCCCATGCTGCAAATCACTGCCCGACACCACCGCATCAAAGTACCGATGCAAATCGAGCACATCAAACACCTTGGTCTGCACACGCTTGGCGCTCGATGTCGACAATCCGATCTTGGCAAACTGCCCCCGGCTATGCGCCAAAAACTCGAGCGCCCCCGGCACCACCGGCACTTCGCTCTTGATGAGCTCAATCAACACATCCATCGACCGCTCACACATATACGTCAGCTTCACATCACCAGGAACATAGGTTTCGAGAATATAACTGAAGATATCCTCCAACCGACGCCCCTTGAAATTGATCCACTCGCTCTCGGGCACCTGCAACCCGAGCTCGCGACATGTCATGATCTCGCTGCGCTGATGCAAGTGCTCGGTATCCACCAGCACACCATCCATGTCATACGCCAAAGCTTGATACTGCTGAAAACAGTGTTTCATCTTGCCTCCTAAAGTTGTGAGAGTGCCCGCCAAACTTTGCATGAACCTCAACACCCGTCAACCCTCACCTCGTCAGTTCCAACCCCTCCACTTTTCTAAACCCAATCCGATCCGGCGCTTCATCTCCCAATTTCAACATCTCGCCAAACACAATCGCCTGATCCCCATATCGATCCCGTATCGCATCCACCGCCGACGACGCCAACCGCCTCCGATCCGCCCGCGGATCCCACGATCCCGGTATGGGCGCATGCCATGCGCCCTGCTCCGCTTTTCTCCCATCCACAAATCGCATCTGCGCGCTCGGCATCGAAAGATCCGTCAATGTAACAGCAAGAAAGTTCACCGATTGCCCTCGCCACAATTCTTTCAACAAATCCGTCGCCGTCCCCACCAAAGTAAATGAATCCGCCGCCGCTTCTGGCAAACGCAAACCAATCGACCCGCCTTCCCCCGGCATCGGCTGCCAAAATGGTCCATTCGGTTTCGCAAAACCCGGCGCCCGAAAACCCACCGCCACGCTCACACCATTGGCTTCCATCCCCAGCGCCCGCAATCTTCGCCCCGCCCGCTCCGTAAGTCGCATCAGTGTCGGCACCACCTTGCCATCACGATTCACTCGGTCCGGCACACAATATGAATGCCCCACCGACTTAGGCAATGCATCCTGCGTATTCGTCACTCGCTCAAATTCCATCGCATGTAACTTACACCACAAATACAAACCGTATTTTCCAAACACCCGCATCAAATTCCCCACCGGATATTTCTTCACATCAAGCAAAGTCTTAATCCCAATCCGCTCCAAACGCTTACGAATCCGCGGCCCAATCCCACACACATCCTCCAAATCCAATTTCGCCAACATCTCATCCAAATTCTCACGATCAATCACCACCAACCCATTCGGCTTCTCAAAATCAGACGCCGTTTTTGCCAAAAAACGCGTCGGCGCAATCCCAATCGAGCACCGCAACCAATCTCCCACCTCATTCGTAATTCTCTGTCTCACCCTCGTCATCGCCCAAGCCGCCTCCGCCGCATCGCGATACCACCCAGTAAAATCCAAAAACGCTTCATCAATAGAATAATGCTCCACCTTATCTGTCATCTCATGCAAAATGGAAAAGATACGAGAAGTCACCGCCCGATATTTCGCCGGATCATTCTCCACAAACACCGCACTCGGCACACGTTCACGCGCATCCTTCACACTCATCCCAACCTTCATCCCCAAACGCTTCGCCTCAATCGACGCCGCAATCACACACCCATACTCACGCAAATACGCACACACGCCCAACGGTCTCCCTCGCAAACTGACATTCGCCTGCTGCTCCACCGACGCAAAATACGAGTTCATATCAATATGAACAATCAATTTCTGCGAAATCGGAGGAAGCATAGAACAAAAATAGAACAGAAGTAGCTCGCTGACAAGTGCCCCATTTCACACATAAGCTTCTCCAAAACAAAAGACCCAGTCGCAAGTGCGAACTGGGTCTGTACAAGCCAAGTGCCAAGGGCACAAGAATCAATAGATCCAAGTGCCCAAGGTTCCAAGAACCTACTTGCGGACGGCGAGGAACCGCCAGTGGTTATTCCACCCATCGCCACCATCAAACCAACGCAGGGTCAAAAACCGCTTGAGACCATCGTAGTCGAGATAAAACGAAGAGAGGTCACCACCGCGAAACGCCACGATGGGGAACTTCCTCTGGAGTTCCGGTTGCGCGGATCCCAGAGCAAGCAGTGCGTCGATCTTTGCGGGCTTGAGATCCCGACGATCGAGCTCTGCCTCCACCTGCTTGGTGCTCAGACGCTTGTCGAAGTGCACGAGAATAACCTCGAGCTCCTGCGATGCCTCCTTCCGCTCAATGGGAAAATTCGCCTCCGTGATACTATCGCTCACGGAGTCGTACTTACCCTGAGTGATGAGCTCCATGAGAGCCTTGCCCGCCGGGAGCGTAACTGTGTAGGAGGTCTCGCCGTTGGCGATGACCGCGGTTCCACGGAGATGCGCCGAGAGCGCATCCACCATGACCGACACAAGCGATGCGTCCTTGAGCGTCGCATCGACATGCTCATCCGTGAGGCCGGCCTCCGCGAGCTTGCCCACGAACGCACTCACCCTACCAAACTCACACTTAAAGAGGTTTGCCATGTGGCTACCCTACTTTCTTTGGTTACCGTCGGTACATCCTATACAGCGATCATCGCCACATAGAATTTCCCTTTGATTGAAAACGGCGGCCTAACCCGTATATCTACGAATCAAAACGCCATTTTCAAGCCATGTCCTGAGCTTGTCGAAGGAAAGTTTCTTTTCAATGTTCGACAAAATAAGATACCACAAAACAGCCATTTTGTCAAGCGTCTAATATACAAAATATCAGCTAAAACAAGCCAAACTAAACACTAAAAAACAAGCTCAACCCAGCAAAAATCTAAGTCACTATCATCCCCTAGCTTCCAGACGAACAATCAATTTCTGCGAGATAAAAGGAAGCATAGTATGCTAGTGAAGTCATATGCCCAAACAAAAGTCTCATGCGGTACCCAAACCCAAAGACACCCGGCATATCATTCGTCTTAAAAGCTCTGACATCAAAATCCGTAAACCCTTTGCGCCCATTTCGCTGACCCACACGTCCAAAAAAAACTATCAACGCAAACCCAAACATCCAAAACGCGATCTGGAATAGTCCGGCACTCACAATTTGCTCTTAAACTTTTTCTTCCTTTACATCGTCGCCATTTCTTCCAAATGCCACTTCATACTTTCTGATGAATACGATAATCGATACGCATTCGCCTCATCCGACACCGAAAAATAGGTAATCTTTTCACGGCCTTTGCGCTCAGAGTGCACCAAATTTACTTTTTTTACTTGATAGTAGCGATTACCCCATTTAAATGTCATCGGCTCAACTCTTGCTCCCTTAAAAGCCACGAGCACATCGATGGGATCAGAAATTTTTTCGTACATAGTGGAGGTGTCGTTCCCGCGCAGGCAGGAATCTAGTTTTAAAGATTTCGAAATTGACGAATCACCGCGCGTACAACACCTTGAATCAAAGGGTCATAGCAATAAATCGGTTTCATCGTTGAATTAGCCGGTTGCAAACGAATACGATCACGCTCGCGATAAAAACGTTTCAAGGTTGCATACTCATTATCAAGCAAAGCCACCACCACATCGCCATTCTTGGGCGAAGGATTGCGTTCCACAATCACATAATCACCGTCAAAAATTCCATCTTCAATCATCGAGTCACCCTTCACCCGCAACACATATGAATTCGCCGCATCCGGCGCCAAATCCACCGGCACCGCATAGGTTTCACGCTCTTCCACCGCTTCAATCGGCATACCGGCCGTAATAATTCCTTTGAGCGGCAAAAAAACACTTTTCCCCCAGCGCACCGCTTTATCCGTAGGCTCAAGATTGCGCGCACTCACATCATTTCCACCGCCGCGCAAAAATCCGCGCTCCTTCAAAGCCTGAATATGCACGTGCACTGTCGATGGCGATGCCAAATTCAAACCAGAAGCAATTTCGCGAAACGAAGGCGGATATCCTTTGTCCTGAATGAAGGCGACAATATAGTCGAGCACTTCTTTTTGTTTTGGTGTGAGTGATGGAGGCATATGTTTTGTATCCTATAGAACAAATATAGAACAGAAAAAGAACCCCGTCAAATGCTTGACAATACAGGCTTTTTATCATAAAAAACCTTGGGATATCCCCATCACGTTCTCTCACAAATCGGAGGCCTACATGGAAAGTGAAACCAAGTGGATCGCTGCAGGATCTGTCACGATTCTCGCGCTCTGCGCAGGAATCTTTGCACGAGGTTGCTGCGTCACCTTCATCGACAACTACGAGCTCGGCTATCGTTACGACAAGCGCAACGGCCAAGTCACACGCATCGGACACACGGGTTACGTCGTTCATCCGCCTGTCCTGGTGGAAATTCACACCGTCGATCTGCGACCAATGCAAGTCTGCATCAATGCCAATGCACGCGTCCTCAACTGCAAGCTGGTCCAATTCAACCCCGCCGGTCTAGAAACCTTTCTCGCCTGGCATGGCAGAAATAATTATTCAACGGACAGCAATTTCAACAGCATCCTCATGAGCTATGCCTATGACGGCAGCGGCAAAAGCTACCCCTTCCTCACCGTCATCCGCGAGCTCAAGACCGAAGAAGTGCCCGTGCACGGAACCAATCCATGAAACGCTGGCATCTCGTCGCTGCAATCGCGACCAGCGCACCGCTCCTCGTCTATCTCGCGCTCTTCAACCATGTCGAGCCCTCTCACGCAGGGCTCGCGTGGAATCGCGTCAACGGTGATCTATGGTTGCAGGATCCGGGCATGCATTTCTCACCACCTTGGGTCGCCGTCTCAATCATCGACCTCCGACCACAGCGCGTCTGCCTCACAACCTCCGGCCGCGGATTCAATTGCAAGCTCATGCGCTTCGTACCCATCGCCTTTAAAGAATTCGCCGCGACCGAAGGCCATCGCTATTACTGGTGGGCCAATCGCCTCTCTTTCAACTCCGGTTACTCTGAAGAATACCGCGGCATGAAAGACCTCCTCCGCGGCTACGCCTTTGGCACCGCCGAGTATCCGTTCATCGTCATCATGCAAGACTCCAAGTAAACCAAAACCCTGTCTCCACAGGGTTTTTTCTTGCGAGAAATACAGCGCCTCTTGACATCACTCTCATTTTAATGGCAGCGGTATAGATGCGCGCCGGTGGCTTGGTGCTGATCTGGAATCGGTACTCCAAGGTCAGGAGGTTCAAATCCTCTCACCGGCTCGCGCAATCACAAATTGACAAACAACAAAAAAAATAATACATTGAACATACGGAGTACCAATTCCAACCAGCAGCAAGTTGATCAAACAAAAAACCCGCCATCATGCGGGTTTTTTGTTTTTTCCACACCTCATCCCTTGACAACAACATCATTTTCATGGCAGCGGTATAAGAGTAACTCATCAAAACTTTTATGAACAAACGCATCTCTTTTTCGAGATTGGTTTCGTGTGCCTCGTTGAGTCTTAGCATCGTATGTACACCATTTATTCATGTTTTTGCGAGCACAATTTCAGATCCAGCATCTGCGAATATCATCCTCGGTGAAATAAATTGGGCCGGCTCTTCTCTTTCCACTTCTGACGAATGGATCGAGCTTTGGAATCTGTCCGATGCACCAGTTTCGATCGGCAATTGGTCACTCAAAAGCGCAGGTGAAAGCAATAAAACAATTTTTCTTCCAAGCGACGCCACTATTCCTGCGCACGGAGTTTTTCTTATTTCAAATTATCCTGTCACTGATTCAAAAACCGCCTCACTCATAACACCCGATGTGGTCACCAGCACCGTCTCGCTTTCAAATTCCAATTTTGAAATTGAATTAGACGATGCCAATGGTCTCATGATCGATCACGCCGGCGACACCAAAGCGCCACTCATGGGCGCAAGCTTGCCCGTGAAGCAAAGCATGCTTCGTCTCATACCAATCCAAGATGGTGCACAAAAAACAGCCTGGGCAAATGCAACCATCGCCCAAAATCTCAAATCTAATCTCACCGATCTCGCCACCCCCGGCTTCTGCGACGGCTGCCAAACAACCCCACCTCCGACA
>JAYVTL010000085.1:0-3538 GCA_043788845.1 Candidatus Uhrbacteria bacterium | reverse complement strand
ATGCGCAGGATCAGCTTTCGGATTTTCTTTGGCTGCGCCGACGTATTCTTGGGCGCCGGTGACTTGTTCATCGGCATGCTTCAGTGAACCCATGATGTCATCACGCAAGGAAAGTGCGTATTCGCGTGCGGCGACGGCTGCGTCGAGTTCTTTGCTGACATAATCAAAGGCGCGGATGGCTTCGGGATTTTCTTGACCGCCGCCAAAATATGGATTCTCGACAAAAGAATCGGCGATTTCATCGGGTTGGACTTCTTGGTCTAATTTTTCCTTGAAGGCGCGGACACTTTCGAGCTGGCGCTCGAGAGCTGCTTTGTCTTCACCTTTGGCTTTGGCGAGTTTTTCTGTCAACGCGACTAATTGCGCATTGACGAAGGCATAGCCTTCAGCGGCACCAACAAATTCTTCGCTGGGCTGGAAAGAATTCGAGGCGGCAGTTTCGCGCACGCCGCTTTCTTCCTGCTTTAACAATCCTTCTTCTTGCGAAGCTTGTTTGCCACCGGAGATCGATTCCATTCGAGCCATATAAGCGAAAGTTACATTCTAATGTGACAAGAATACCAGAAAAAATGCGTTTTGTCAATCGGGGTTTTTTATTTTTTGACGCTGTTGGCCATAGCTTCATGTAATCCTCGGTCGAAGATGGAGGGCACGATGCGATTGGCCGTTGGTTTTTTCACAAAAGCGGCGAGCGCAACTGCGGCGCGAAGCTTGATGGCGTCATCGACCAGAGAGATGCGCTTGTCGAGCATCCCGCGGAAGAGTCCGGGATAGCAGAGTGCGTTGTTGAGTTGGTTGGGGAAGTCGGAGCGGCCGGTAGCGACCACGGCGGCGCCGGCTTTTCGAGCTATATCGGGCATGATTTCTGGGATGGGATTGGCGAGAGCGAAGATGATGGGCTGGGCGGCCATGGTTTTGAGCAATTCGACCGAGAGGGCACCGGCAGAAGAGATGCCAATAAAAACATCGGCGCCGATGATGACGTCTTTTAATTCGCCTTGGTGTTTCGTGAGATTGGTGAGGCACGCAAGTTCTTTCTTTTCATCGTTCAAACCTGGGCGACCTTGCCAGATGGCGCCGGTGCGATCGCAAGCGATGATATTGGTGAAACCAGCGGCCAGTAAAAGTTTGGCGATGGCGGTACCGGCCGCACCAGCGCCGTTCAAGATGATGCGCACGTTTTTTTGTTCTCGACGCTTGGTGACTTTGAGAGCGTTTAATAAACCCGCGAGTGCGACGATGGCGGTACCGTGCTGATCATCGTGCATGACGGGGATGGTGAGCGATGCTGAAAGACGGCGTTCAATTTCAAAACAACGTGGAGCCGAGATGTCTTCGAGTTGGATGGCCCCGAAGGACGGTTCGAGCGCTTGAACGGTGCGGATAATTTCTTCGGTATCTTGGGTGGCGAGAACAAGCGGCACAGCGTCGACACCCGCGAAACGCTTGAAGATGGCGCACTTGCCTTCCATGACGGGCAAGGCGGCCAGTGGACCGATATTGCCAAGGCCGAGAACAGCGGAGCCATCTGAGACAACGGCGACGAGGTTGCGACGCCAGGTAAGTTGGTCGGCGAGCTTCGGATTTTTGGCGATGGCGGATGATACGGCACCGACGCCGGGAGTATAGACCAGCGCTAAATCCGACATGGTCTTGATGGCGGTTTTGTTTGAGACCTGAATTTTGCCGCGCAGCTTTTTATGGAGTGCGAGGGATTTTTTTGCGAAATCGTGTTGCATAGAACGGGCGGTTTATCCAAATGGACGTTCGTGCGTTTGTTTAATAATCGCGACGGCTTCTTCAACCGTGTCAACCAGGTTGATGATGGCGAGTTCTTCTTTTTCGATATAGCGCTGTTGTTCACACATCATGCCATTTACCCAATCCATAAACGGTGACCAAAACTTTTTGCCGTAGAGAATGATCGGGACGTTTTTGGGGATCTTGCCCGTTTGCACGAGGGTGACCATTTCTGACATTTCATCGAGGGTGCCAAAACCGCCGGGGAAAAAAACATAGGCTTGAGCTGAGGCCGAAAGCATGACTTTTCTGGTGAAGAAATAATGGAAGCCCATGCCTTTTTTTACGAAATCGTTGGTGCGCTGTTCCATTGGCAGCTGGATGTTCAAGCCGACGGAGGGAGCGTCGGCTTCGTAGGCGCCGCGATTGGCGGCTTCCATGATGCCCGGTCCCCCGCCGGTGACCATGGTATAGCCTTTTTTGCCGAGGGCGTGGCCCAGCTCGCGTGCTTGTTGGTAGTATGGATCTGATGGCATGGCGCGGGCACTGCCAAAGATGGAAACTTCGCCGGTGAGTTTGGAAATGAATTCAAAACCTTCGATGAATTCTGCCATGATGCGAAAGATTTTCCATTGCGGGCTTTCGGTGAACGAGGGTTCTTCGGTTGGTTGGCAAACACTGCCAGGGGCGCAAATCCAATGGGCGTAGCGGCGCGAACCGGTTTGGGTCAAGACCGAAGTGAGCTTGTGCGTGACTTGCTCTGGGGTGGGGGTGGAAGGTTTTTTGGCGGACATACGTTTAGCGTATCGTAACATGAAAGAAGTTAACGGACTTCTTCGAGCAAGTGTGGATCATTGAGCGCGAGCTCGACGGAATGCAAAAATTTTTCGAGCTTATTTCGTTGCCAACATGGACCCAGCACGATGCGCTCGGGTTTTTCGCCGGTGCGCTTGAATTGGATGGACTGCATCCCCTGCTCGAGATTGAAACCTTGCTCAACCAGCAACATGGCTTCGAGTTCTTCGATCTTGATGGACTTGTTGCGCGCCAGCAGCGATTTAAAACGGATGGTGTCGCCATCGACGTTTAAACATTCGGATGAGCAGTCGAGCAGATAGACCCAGGCGGCAGCGGTCATGATGCCTAGGATGAGGCGCTGCGATGAGGTAATCCCCTCAACTTGGGCGGCCATAAACGTGACGGCGGAAATCACTAGGCAAAGAGCGAGAACAATCGCCCCACCAAGCGAAACGACTTGAGCACGAACTTCGCGCACACAGACGGTGTCGGGCGCTGGGGCGCGCGGCGGGACTTTGAGTTCGATGGTGCTGGCCATATGTGGAGAGTATAGCGGGAGGGAGTCTTTCTAACAAAAACCGAGCGAGTGCTCGGTTTTTGTGTTTTCGATCGAATCGGTTTAGAGGACGGCGTCCTTGGCAGCCTTGGCGACGCGGAACTTCACGACGCGCTTGGCCTTGATCTGGATCGTTTCGCCGGTCGCCGGGTTGCGCCCCATGCGGGCCTTACGATTGACCAGTACCAGCTTGCCGAGGCCCGGCAGGGTGAACGTGTTCTTGGCGTTCTTGTAAGCCAACTGCGCGATGTGTTCCAGTATCTCCGCCGCCGCCATTTTGGTGAGGCCGTTTTTCTCAGCGAGTTCAGCGGCGATTTGTGATTTGGTCAGTGCTTTTGCCATAATTGAATCCGTTTGTTTCAGTGGTTAATTGTTATGTTCGACTGGTGCATTTATTCTGACAACTCGCTTTCCGCATAGCAAAAGCTGCGTGCTGATGACCTC
>JAYVTL010000084.1:0-3649 GCA_043788845.1 Candidatus Uhrbacteria bacterium | reverse complement strand
GGAAGCGGCGATGACTTCTGCCAAAGATGCATCGGGTTTTCCATAGGCGATATTGGCTTTGAGGGTGCGATGGAAGAGCGCTGGATCTTGGGGGACGAGCGAGACATTGCGACGGAGAGTTTGCTGGGTCACTTTTGAAATATCTTGGCCATCGATTTTAATCGAACCATTAGTCAGGTCATAAAAACGAAGCAGGAGTTTTACGATGGTACTCTTCCCTGCTCCGGATGGACCTACGAGCGCGACTTTTTCATGCGATTTGATCGAGAGTGTGAAATCGGACATGACGCTTTTGCCGGCATAGGAAAATTTTACGCGCGAGAAATTGATTGCGCCTTTTTTGACTTCAAGTGGTTTCGCGTTTTTGAGATCGCGGACCTTGATTGGAGATTTGAGAATGCCGACGATTTCTGAACAATCAGCCAGGGCGCGCATGAAGTCGCGAAAGGCAAAACCAATGAAAAAGATCTGTTCGAGCAAGACGATGACAAAACCTTGCAACATGATGAAATCGCCGACCGTGACTTGTCCGCGAGACCATAAGAACAAGGCCAAGAACAACATGCTGCCATTCATGAATGAAGAGAAGAAATCACTCATGGTGAGACCATGCTCTGAACGCTTCCAGGCTTCAGCTTCAGCCTTGGCGCGGATTTGAAGATCTTCATGGAAAGCACGCGACTCGATGGATTCACGCGCGAATGATTTGACGGTGACGGCATTGGTGATGATATCGGCGAGCAGGCCGGTGGCGACGCTTTGAGCGCGGCTGCGTTCTTCATCGGCAGATAGCTTCCAGCGTGTGATCACGATATTGACGATAGTGATGAGGACAATCCAAAAGGCAACGATCACCGCCGCGGCCGGTCGTGTGAAGGCCAGCCAAGCAATAATCAAAGTCACCGAGGAAACACTGGGTAAAATATTCCAAAAGAAAGAACTATGAATGCGCTCATAGGTATCACCCAAACGACCGATACGACGTACGATGCTTCCCATGTGCTCGTCAGAAAAAAAGGCATAGGCATGTTGCAACACTCCGCGTAAACCCGCTTCTTCAAGCTTCGCCGTGAGCCGTGGTTGCATTTTGACCGATAGGTATCCGCTGCAGCGAACGGATAAGCCAGAAGCCAAACGTAAACCAATTAAGGTCGCGATGGTCCAGGCGAGAGCTGTGACATTTTGCGAGGTTGGAGAAGCGGTGGTGATTTGATCCACGAAGCGCTTCATCATGACCGGACCAAAGACATTAAAAACTTGTGCAGTGATAATGCACACGGACATCGCGAAAAAAAAGAGGCCATGCACGTGTACGACATTCCAAAGATAGGCAAGCACTTCACCGGGTTTGGCGGAGTATTTTATTTTTGCAGGGACAGCTGACATCAGTCGATTATAGCATCTTGATTGTCATCCTGTGTG
Source organism: Candidatus Uhrbacteria bacterium (assembly GCA_043788845.1). Lineage (GTDB taxonomy): Bacteria > Patescibacteriota > Patescibacteriia > 2-12-FULL-60-25 > 2-12-FULL-60-25 > JADZEJ01. The sequence continues at coordinate 2,227 of JAYVTL010000084.1, read as the reverse complement.
TCATCTTGAATGAAGTCCGACGAAATGAAAGATCTCCGACATGCCGATCGGAGATCCTTCGCTGCGCTCTAGGATGACATGGGGATTACTTACGGCGAAACAGGAACTACTTACGGCGAGACGGTAACTTCTTGAAAATGACATGGTGACTACTTGCGACGAGATTTGATGAATTCGATCAGCACTGGGATGAGCGAGAGGAAAATAATGGCGAGAATGACTAAAGAAAAATGTTGTTTTACGATTTCCATTCCGCCAAAGAAATAGCCGAGACCTAGGAAGAGTGAAACCCAGATAATACCGCCGGTGATATTGGCGCTGGCGAAAAAGGGATATGGCATGCGTGACATACCGGCAATGAAGGGCATGAGGGTGCGCATCATTGGCACGAAACGCGCGAGGAAAATGGCTTGGCGACCGTGGTTGACGTGGAATTCTTGAGCGGCGACAAGATGTGCACGATTGATGTTGATGCCAAACAGTTTGCCGGTTGATAGCGCATGCTGACCCAAGGTTTTGCCGATAACGTAATTAACCATGTCGCCGATGACCGCGGCCGAGATGAGGGTGACAATGAGTACAAAGATATTTAAACTGCCGAGTCCGGCCAAAGCACCGGCGGCGAACAGCAAGGAGTCACCGGGGAGAAAGGGGGTAATCACCAGGCCAGTCTCGCAAAAGAGAATGAGTACAAGGATGAGATAGGTCCAGGCACCATGATCAAGCAAGAATTGCGCGAGGTGGGTGTCGAGATGCAAAATGATGTCTAGCAAGCTCCGCAGATATTCCATATACCAGGCAGCGTAGCCGAGTTGCAGTGGTTTTGCTATGCAGTCAGCGTCTTGACGAAAGCGCCTATTTCACGTAGGGTGGGTTGGTAGTTCTTTTGATTTTTTCGCGAGAGGAGAAACCGTATGGAGCCTAAGTCGTCTAGACTGGAGACTCATGCACCAAAAGTATCACCTTTGGATAGCGCCACCTGGTCAATCTTTCAGAGCTTTGCTCCGGCATTGCATGGTTGCTTGGTGCCGATGGCTATGGCCTCCCCCGAGCTGCTACGGCTGACACCAGTGTGCGAAGCGATTTTTGCGGTCTATGCCATGGACTGCAGTAAGTTTCGTCGGCTCCAAGAGCTGCCACCGCTGGACATTGCCAGCGTCCTGGCGACTTGGCGTGCAGCGGTGAAACGCGCACAGACCGACCAACTCACCTTTCAGCGTTGCGATGGTCGAACCGTCGCCGTCTGGCCGATCTTGCTAGGAGGTATCCGCGCGGTCAGCGATCAGCAAGCTTTGCCTGGCGAGTTTCTCGAGCGAGATTTTATGCGCTATAAGCGAGATCAGCCACTCTGGGCATATCTGCACAGCGTCGCGAATCTCTTCAACCTATTGCAACATGGTTAGCGAAGACATCGGTTTCGACACCCTGGTAACTCGGGGTGTTTCATTTTTACCCTCCTCCTCTGTTACACTCTGCCTATGACACATTCTTGGACCATTACCACCGCTGATGCCGGCGCACGCCTGGACGTTTTTGTGTGTGAACAGCTTGATGTGACACGCTCACAGATTGCCAAACGTTTGAAAGCGGGCAATGGCAAGGTGAATGGCAAGGCAGCCACGGTGCATGCCTTTTTAAAAGCTGGCGACGTGGTGACGTATGACGATGCCGCAGCCGAGATGAAAAAAGCCGAGACCCTGCCACCACCAAAGTTGATTATCGTAAAAGATATGCCAGAATGGGTGGTGGTGAATAAGCAAGCGGGCGTGGTGGTGCATCCAGATGCCACCCATAAGAGCGGGACTTTGGCAGATGCTTTGCTCGAGAAATATCCAAAAATGGCCAAGGTGGGTGAAGATCCGGCACGTCCGGGGATTGTGCATCGCTTGGACCGCGAGGTGAGTGGACTAATGGTGGTCGCAAAAACCCAAGCGGCATTTGATGATTTGAAGAAACAATTTTCACAGCACTCGGTGGACAAACGATATTTGGCTTTGGTGTATGGCGACATCGGTCCAGATGAAGGCGATTTGAAGTTTCGGATTGCACGCTCGACCAGCAAAAAGCGGATGGCAGCGCGTCCACAAGGTGAAACCACCGGGAAAGTCGCTTGGACTCATTATAAAACCTTGAAGCGGTTTATTCATGCCTCGTTGCTTGAGCTAACGATTTTGAGTGGACGCACCCACCAAATTCGTGCGCATTTGCTGGCCTTTAATCATCCGGT
>JAYVTL010000083.1:0-3124 GCA_043788845.1 Candidatus Uhrbacteria bacterium | reverse complement strand
CACTAATGTCGTCTATATGGGCATGGGTGAACCGCTCCATAATTATGACGAAGTCATGCGCTCGGTCCGCATTTTGAATGACCACGAGGGTTTCAATTTGGGCGCACGCCACATCTCCATCTCCACCTGCGGCATCGTCCCCGGCATTTTGAAATTAGCCGACGAACCACTCCAAGTGAATCTCGCCATTTCTTTGCACTCGGCCGTCAATGAAACGCGCAGCAAAATTATGCCGGTGAATACGCCATACCCCGTCGAAAAATTGATGGACGCGGTCGACACCTATACGCAAAAAACCAATCGCAAAGTCTTTTTTGAATATCTCTTGCTCAAAGGTTTGAACGATACACATAAAGAAGCCATCGCTCTGGGACGTTTACTCGCGCACAATCATCGTTTGTTCCACGTGAATTTGATCAAGTTCCACGACACCCAACACGATACCTATGTGCCAACGTCCAAGGATTCGCGTTTGGATTTCATGCAGCAATTGCAAAACCTCGGCGTGCCGGTAACTCATCGCATTACTTTTGGTGAAGATATCGACGCCGCTTGCGGACAACTCGCCGTCAATGATGCCGCCGGTTTGATCACCCAAGGGAAAGAAGCCGCTCGCACGGGTCGCGCCGCCAAGGTCCGTGCTCCAAAACCAGCATGAACCTCCGTGTAAAAATCTTGTTCGCCGTTTTGCTTACCTTGGCGGTAGGTTCAAGCGCCGTGTTTTTTCTGCTCCATCGTAACGCAAACACCGATGCCGGTCTCGCCATCGGTAATGAGTTGGTGAATGCGCATACGCCCGAAACCAGCCTGCAGCTGACTTCGTCGATGGCTTTTCTCGCGCCACAACTGGTTACGACCTCGACCTTGCTCAATGCCACCTCGTCGCGTTTGATAAAGGAACCAACCATCAAACCGGGCGAACATGCCATCCGCGTGCCGGTTTTGATGTTCCATTATGTGCGGCCGATTCCCAAAGATATGGGCCATACCGGCCGCTTACTCTCGGTCACGCCAGAGTATTTTGATGCGCAAATGAAAGCTCTGCAGGACGCGGGCTATCACACCATCACGCCGCAAGAATTACATGACGCCGTTTCATCCAGTACCGCCTTGCCAACCAAGCCTGTGCTCATCACGTTTGACGATGGCTATCGTGATCAATATGAAAACGCTTTTCCCGTTCTGAAAAAATATCAGCTCAAAGCCACCTTTTTCTTGATTACCAAATATTTTAATTATCCCAACTATCTCAATATCGAGATGGCAAAAGAGATGGAAGCCTCGGGGCTCGCCACCATTGGTTCGCATACGCGCAATCATGCCGCGCTCGCCAGCGTCACCGACGCCGTCCGTCATGATGAGATTTTTGAATCAAAGCACGATATCGAAAGCGCACTTGGTCATCAGGTGCCGTGGTTTTGTTATCCATACGGCAGTTTCAACGACAAGGTCCTCAAAGACACCAGTGATGCCGGCTATCAGTTGTCATTCACCACCTTGCTTGGCTCGCTCCATGCGCCATCTTCCTTGCTCGAGCTGCGCCGCATTCGTGTGCTCGAAGGTGAACGCTTGGTGCAAATTCTTGATCATTTTAGCGAGAAGCGGTAAGAGCCAGCTATGAAGCAGCAAACCGTGCTCGTCGGCATGTCCGGTGGCGTTGACTCTAGTGTCAGTGCGGCTTTATTAGTCCAACAAGGGTATAAGGTGATCGGCGGGTTTATTAAAAATTGGAGTGACGCCAAAAATGGTTGGACCGGCGAATGCGCCTGGCGCGGCGAACGGCGGGATGCGTTGCGTGTCGCAGCCCAGCTGGGTATTCCATTGCTCACCTTTGATTTTGAAAACGAATATCGCGAACGCGTGGTCGCCCAACTCTTTCGCGGCTACGCAGCCGGGGAGACACCCAACCCCGATGTATTGTGCAATGAAGCCATCAAGTTTGGTTTATTTTTAGATGAAGCAAAAAAAATCGGCGCAGACTTTATGGCCACGGGCCACTATGCCCGCATCGAACATGCCACCGACGGCTCGGCTCGCTTGCTCCGCGGTCTCGATCCCAATAAAGATCAAAGTTATTTTTTGTATCGCGTTCCACAATCCGCGCTTCGTCAATCACTGTTCCCGATCGGCAATTTAGAAAAATCCGCCGTGCGCCAGCTCGCACACAGTCTCGCCCTCCCAGTCGCCGACAAACCCGACAGCCAAGGCATTTGCTTTATCGGCAAGCTCGACATGCAAGATTTTTTGCGCACCAAAATCCCTGCTCGACCCGGCGACATTATTGATGAGAACGGCAAAAAACTTGGTGAACATGCTGGCCTCGACGGGTATACCATCGGCCAACGCCAGGGTATCCTTGTTTCAAACGGTGAACTCCCGTGGTTCGTCGCGCAAAAAAATCTCGAGAAGAATCAGCTGATAGTGGTGCAGGGTGCCGAACATCCTGCCTTATTTGTGCGCGAGGCCACCATTAACGATTTGCACTGGACCAGCGGCGCCGCGCCTTTGGAAAACTTTGAATGCGAAGTGCAAGTTCGGTATCGCCAGCAACCCGTGATGGCGCATTGCCGCGTAGCCAATGGTTTGGCACAGCTCATCTTTGCTCAACCCGTCAAAGCCGTTGCTTCCGGTCAATCCGCCGTGCTGTACGTAGGCGACCAATGTTTGGGCGGCGGTATCATCATTTAGGCTTGACAGTTCGCTCAAGAATGACATCTTCAGGCATCCGTACTTTCCAACCCAAATCACCATCGGAGGTCGCAGATGACCCATCACGAATACGAAGATACATTGGATGCGCCGCCGGTCATCGGTAGCTGGGCTCGTGGCGAACATCTGCGAATATTCACCGGTATCGCTACACGACCCGAGACCCCGGCCGGTGATGGAGAATATTGGCGAATTTACGGTGTCTGTTTTCGTGGTCGTCACTACCAAGTGACCGACTTCGAGCTGCAAACGCGCTCGCGCAGTTTGGGTCGCAATGTGGTGCGCTCAAACGTGCAAGACGAAGGCCCGTGCGACGGACATTCATGCAGCCAGTTTGATGATGAATCGATCAACTGCTTGCATGACACCACTATCTATCATCTCAAAGCCCGCTACGACGTTGCCAGCCGGCAAG
>JAYVTL010000082.1:0-5324 GCA_043788845.1 Candidatus Uhrbacteria bacterium | reverse complement strand
CACTAATGTCGTCTATATGGGCATGGGTGAACCGCTCCATAATTATGACGAAGTCATGCGCTCGGTCCGCATTTTGAATGACCACGAGGGTTTCAATTTTTTTGCCATCGGCGAGGGTAAACAAGAGTTTGACCGTATCGCCCTTGGCGCTCTCTTGGGTTTTGTCGAGCGTCAACGTGTCCCAAGGAATTTCTTTCGCAGCTTCTTCGCGTAACGCTTTGGGCCAGGTGGAAAGCGCTTCCCAGTTGGGGAGATACTCTTCATAAAAAGCGCGCTTGACTTGAGCCAAGCGAAAGGCGGGTTGTTTGCGTTCAGTGAGGAACGCGGCGAGGGCGGGCAGGTTCATAGCTAGGGCGATGGCCAACTATACGCCTTCCAGGCCCATTTGGCAAGGGTGCGAGCACTTTCAAACGAGCCTTCCTTGGTGGGAGCACCTAAAACCACGATAGTTAGCGCCGGAGCATCGGGCATGGCGGCACCGGGTTTGAGCTGGGTGACAAAATTATACTCGGATTCATAGAGAAAACCCGTCTTGCCAGCGAGCACGGTCAAGTCATCCTTCCACAACAGATGGTTGGTTGAATGGAGTTCTTTCACCACGGTGGCATTGCGTACTTTGAAGGTATAGTCGGGGACCGAGACGGCCTTACGGATAGTCGGATTGGCAAAGGCCACTTGGGCGAGCAGAGACATGTCATGTGCTGTAACAAGATTGCCAATATCCATGCCGCTGGGGTCTTTGAAGACGCTGTCTTTCATGCCGATTTTAGCGGCACGTTTATTCATAGAACGGACAAAACTCGCACGTGAGATACCCGAGATACGCGACAAGGCAATGGTGGCATTATTGGCGCTAGCGACCAGCGAAGAATAAAACAAGTCGCGAATGGACATGGCGGAGCCTGGATTCAAACGCAGCCGACCACCGCCGACTTCATCGGTTTTTTTGAGCGAGACGATTTGTTCCCATGGCAGTTTGCGGTCAACAAAAACCAGAGCGGTCATCAACTTGGTGAGACTGGCCGCGACGCGTACGGTATTTTGATGATAGACGTAGAGTTCTTTGCCGGTTTTGGCGTCGATCACCCGCGCTGCAGCAAATTCATTTTTGCTGCGCGGATAGTCTTCGCTAGCTACGAGGCGTGCTGGTGCTGCCGCCAGGCTAGGTTGCGCAAACAAGATCGATAGCGCAAAAACACTGACCGCAATCAGCGCGTGTTTTATAGTCTTTCGCTGTTCCATATTTTCATTGTCCCCTATCCGACTGGCTGGGTCAACGCACGATCACCACCTTGGTGCCGACCGGGGTCCAATCGTACATCGCCTTGGCCGGACCAATACCCAAACGGACACAGCCATGCGAGACGGCTCGGCCTAAATGCGCGGCACCTTCTTTTTTGCCGCCGGGCCATTCTGGCAATTCATGGATGCCGTGACCGCGCGTGGTAAATTCCATCCACCAGGGCATCCAGAGCTTGGCCATATGCGACCACGCACGTGGATTTTTTGCGAGAACGTGAAAGGTACCGGTGGGCGTGGGTTTGCCGGGTTTGCCAGTAGAAACTTTATAGGTGGCGATAGTGATGCCCGCTAATTGTTGTTCCATCAGTTGTTGTTTCAAATGGATAACAATATTTTTTTCGAGGGCGGCGGTTGAAGAGGAAGACGGAGAAAAGCCAGCGGCGATTTCTTTGCCATCTGAAAAGGTATCGGCATCGGTGTCGGGATTGGTGGGATCGGTGCCAAATAAAAGCTCGAGCCGATCGTTCAAACCATCTTTATCAAAATCTACGGGCTTGTATTCGCCTTTGCTCAACGGATCATGACCGGCAAGTATTTCAGTCAAATCATCAAAATTGTCGGCGTCCGTGTCAATTTTTGTAGGGTCGGTGTGGAAGACGGTGGTTTCCCAGACATCGGGTATGCCGTCGGCGTCAGTGTCGACCAAACCAAACGGGGCAGGTCGTGGGATAGGCGCCAGCTTCAGCTCTTGCGCATGTAATTGAGGCGCGATGAAAAAACCTAGAGTCAAACTCCCCAGGAGCAAAGCCAGCGCGCGCGTCTGCATATTTTATGATGGTGCCGTCAGATGTTTGAGCATCCAATCGGCAATTTTGTCGGCGAGGGTTGAGTCGGCATTCATGATGGCGGTGCCATGACCAGCGACTTTGTATTGCTGAAAAGATTTTTCATTGACCGGAGCCTCGGCATACAATTGTTGACTGTCTTTGAAAGCTTCGGCGTCGTCTTCGGCGGCCACGATGTAGAGCGCTTGGGCCGGCAAGAGGTTTTGCGCATCTTCAAAAGCATCAATGCCACGATATTGTTTTCCTGCCGATAATAAAACGGCGCCTGGCATGCGGGGTTCCTCGGTTAACATTTGAATGGCGAGATTGGCCCCGATGGAAGCACCAACAACGAAAATACGATCGGTGCTCAAGCCTTTGTCGCGCAACCAGCGCACGGCACCGATGACATCATGAATGGAACTTTGGTGGTCGGCGTCAGCGAAGGCGGTAAAATTGAGCACGGAGCCATCTGGTCCATTGGTACTTTCACCGTGGCCACGCAAGTCGATGGCGAGGGTGGCTATCCCCCGCTTTGAAAGTACGCGTTGCGCATACGCCCATGAGTCACGATTGGTGGTCATTGAGTGAACTAAGACTGCACCACCCAACAGGGTGGGAGCCGCTTGCCAGTCGCCGACAATTTCGACGTCGTCATTGGTTACAAAAGAAATGCGTTCGGCCATATTATTCCTTGGTCAGCTTATCACGGTTGGTTTCAATTGGCTTGCCTTTTGCTTTGACTAATTGTGCCAACAGACCATCATCACCATCGTCATCCAAATCTAAATCGCGCGGCGATGGTGTTGATGCTGGTAATGGCTTGCGCTCACCGACGATTCGTGGCCGGTTGTTGGTTGAAACAGGTGCCGCTGGACGTGCATCGGAGCGTGGATCGCGACGTGGCGGTGGCCGGACGGCACTTTTCATAGCTGCTTCTTTCTCTTTGCGTTCTTCGCGCACGATGGGCATGCATTCTGCACAGAAAATTGGCCGTGAGGTGTCGAGCTGGATGGGCATATTCCAAATCTTGCCGCAGCGAGTGCAGGTATGTGGAAATTGTGGTTTCTCTTTTTTCTTTTGTTGACCAAGTGGAGGTTTGACAATGGAGGCCAAACGCTCGGGCGAAATCTTTAAAAACTCTTTTGCTTCGGGGACCGGCTTGGCAACTTCGCCTTCGGGGATGACTTCTGGTGTTCGTTCTCGCAAATGAGAGACGGGGGCGGGGGTGGCTTCGTCGTTTTTAGTTTCCAATTCTTCTGAAGTCATGATTTTTGGATACGAGGTATTGGCATTGGCAGATTCTGATAATTCCATACCACTCCAACGCAAGACTTTTTCTTCGATCACCGAACGTGGCGAAGCATAGCGTTCGCGAGAAACGGCGATGACACGATCCATGCTATCGGTGCGCTTGGCAATTGGCGAGAGAGTGTTGGCGGAGAAAGGTTGAGTCGCGACACCATCCACCATCAACTTCAAATAAACTTGGTATTTGGCGAGATTCAACAAATCTTCGGGCAAATAGGTTGGCATGAATTCGGTTTCCATGGAGGTGGCATCAGCACCACCGACGCGGAAGGTGATGATAGTCCCCACGTTACCAAAGACCGCTGCGGCGACTTTTTCGTCGAGCTGCTCGATGTATTGGTGTGCGACGGTCAGACACAGACGGTACTTACGAGCTTCAGACAAAATGGCGGCAAAGCTTTCTGTGGCAAAGTTTTGGAATTCGTCGACGAAGAGATAAAAGTCGCGGCGATCAGCTTCATTGCGAATATTGACGCGCTCCATGGCGGCCATGGTCAGCTTGGTGATCAGCATGCCACCGAGCAAGCGCATATTGTCTTCACCGATTTTTCCTTTCGAAAGATTGACGATCAAAATCTTTCCTTCGTCCATGATTTGACGCAAATCCATGGTGGATTTTACTTGCGCCACAATATTGCGAATGATGGATGCCGATAAAAATTGCCCGACTTTGTTTTGGACTGGTGCAATCGCTTCGGTCGCGTATTTTTCTGACCACGAGGCGAATTCTGCCACCCAAAAGGTTTTGACGACCGGGTCTTTGATGGCTGCAATCACCCGCTTGCGATATTCAGGATCGACCAGCAAGCGATTGATGCCAAGCAAGGTGGCGCCAGGATAGTCGAGCAGAGCCAGCACGCAATTGAGCATGATGTACTCCATGCGTGCCGACCAAACATCGGGCCAAATCTTTTTGAAAACGCCCATCAAGCCGGCCGCCACCAGATGTTTTTTGTCATCATCCACCGTCTCGAGAATATTGAAGCCGAGTGGATTGGCGAAGTCGGCTGGATTGAAATAGACAACGTCGTTGATGCGATGCGGTGGGATGAAGTCGAGGAGTTTTTCGGCGGTGTCGCCATGTGGGTCGATATAGCAGACGCCGTGGCCAGCCACAATGTCGGACAAGACCATGTTCTCGATGAGGGTCGTCTTGCCCATACCGGTCTTACCGATGATGTACATGTGACGACGGCGGTCATCAGTTTTGATGCCAAAGCGACGTTTCGCATTGCGGAAATTGGTCTCCGCAAACAGCGTGATTTCGTTTTCGTGATCGTGGTTATATTCGACGGGCATGGGGTGGATGGTTTATCCAAACGGCAAATTGGTTGGTGGTTCGGTTTTCTTGGCTTCGGTCTTTTGCAATTGAGGTGACTTCACCTGCAAACTATGTGGGAAGTGCCACAGCGTGGCTAATTCTTCAGTATTGAGGTGGAAGGTTGGGGTGCCGTACCAGCTATCGCGATTGCGACAGGCCGAAGTCAGCAAGGTTTTGCGGCGATTATTGCGCTTGGCTTTGAACCACCAGAGCGTACCATTGATGCCGATGCGCTTCGTCTCGGGCTTGAGCGCTTGCATATTATTGGTATTCATCTGTTTGAGCGAACCGATGAAAGGATTGACGATCTTCGCCTTGTTCATGATTTCTTTCTTGGCGTAATAGACAAAGCGGAGTTTGCACAAGTAGACGATCTTTGAAGCTTTGTTTTCGACGGCGGCCAGCACATCTTTTTCACCTTGCGACATACCAAGAATCTTTGGTTGACCGGGGGCTTCCTTTTTTGGAGGGGCTTTGGCTTCGCTGCCCATGAGGCCGTCGATCAGCATGCCGGTGGCGGCGAGCGGCACGTCGAGCGCTTGTTCAATCAGATTCTTTTTCACCGGTTCTTTTTCGCCTTTAATCTTTTTCACGGCAGCCGCAGCTTTGAGCGAGAAGCCTTTTTG
>JAYVTL010000081.1:0-3475 GCA_043788845.1 Candidatus Uhrbacteria bacterium | reverse complement strand
CTCTCCATCGGTAAAAGCGTTGAAGCCGGAAAAAATGATGTGGCCACCCAACGTACCGCGCTCATCGAAGAGCTGATGGCCTTGGCTCGTCGCGCCTATTCTGATCTCGAAGGCACCATCGGCAGTTTGCCACGCATGGCTGATCTCGAAAAAGCTGTCCTCCTGCGCGCCACCGACATGTTGTGGATCGATCATCTTGAAGCTATCGACCATTTGCGCCGCGGTATCGGCTTGCGTGGCTATGGTCAACGCGATCCGCTGGTCGAATACAAAAAAGAAAGTTTTCGCATGTTCAACGACTTACTTAGCGCCATCGATCGCCAAGTTGCTACCGCCATGTTTCGCGTGCAAGTCGCCTACGACATTGCTGCGCAAGAAATGCCAACCCAACTCGCGTCCCAACTCGCCGGCGCACCACAAGCGATCCAACTGTCTGGCCCCGCCAAAGAAGGCGATAGCACCACAAGCGCCGTCTCCACTCCCGCCAATGCGCCTAGCGATGAGCGTTTTCAAAATATCGGCCGCAATGATGTTTGCCCCTGCGGTTCTGGCAAGAAATTCAAAAAGTGTCACGGAGCATAGGGGAATATGGAGAAAAAACCGATCGTGGTTGCTGTCAGCGGCGGTTTTGACCCGCTGCACATTGGTCATCTCCGTTTGATGCAAGAAGCAAAACAACTTGGCGACGAATTGGTCGTTATCCTGAACAACGACAACTGGCTGCGCAAAAAGAAAGGTTATGCCTTTATGCCACAGGCCGAGCGCCAAGAATTAATCGAAGGTTTTGCCTGCGTCGATCGTGTGGTGCTCACCACGCATGACGCCGACGTCGCCGATCGTAGTGTCTGCGCTGAACTTCGTTCAGTCCGTCCAGATATTTTTGTGAATGGCGGTGACCGCACGCACGACAACATACCCGAGGTCGCGGTCTGCGACGAACTTGGTTGCAAAATGGTTTTCAGTATTGGCAGCGGTGGAAAAATTCAATCCAGTTCTTGGTTGCTCAAATCTTTTCTGCAGGTTTCACTGTGCCCGTGTGGTTCAGGCAAAACGTTCGAGGAATGTCACGGCCATTGAAAATATCAAGTATGAAAAAGCCCTGAATCACATCAGGGCTTTTACCTAGTATTTTCTCTCTGCAAGAAAGCGCTCGACGGCATCCGCGCTGCGCTGAATAGCGGCGGCTGGATCTTGACTGTCGAACACATTGTTCAGCGTGAAGTCGATGTGCAGCCCGCTATTGTTGCGTACTTCATCCTCGACCCGGCGCTGGCTGTCAGCTGTGAGCGCGCCACCGGTGGGCGCGACCTTGACCACGATCACATCATAGCCCGCGTTCAAAAAATTACGCACGCCATCCTCGACCATGGCTTTGAAGCCAGGCACGCGACGCAATATATCATTCACCAGCTTGAACTCATCGGCATAGAGATTGCCGGCATAGTCCGAACATTGCAGCAAATCACCACGCTGCTGCGCACGTTCTATTTCTTCGCGCGTCTTGAAGCGATAAAAGAGCTTGTCATCATCAGTTTCGCGTGACATGCGCGTGGTCAGTGAAGGAATGGCCTCGAAACGCTCCGAAAAGCGCTGCAATACATCCATCATGATGCCGGTTTTCCCAGACCCACTTGGTCCAACAAAGGCAATGAGCGGTTTCATATGAGGAGTCCTCCTTTTCCTATGTACCATCCAGTTGGAGCGGGGACAAGCGGCGAAAAAGTCGCTCGCCCTTGTGTCCGGCAAGTCTTTCCGCTAGACTTGGGCACATTCTGAACTATGTCGAAACACGCGTCTCGGTCCATCCCATACTCGTCGGTGAAGAAGCGTACCTTAGCGGTTTTTGTCCTGGCCGTATTGGTCGGCGCTATTGCCTATCCACCGCCAGCCAATTGGCTCGTTGACCGCTTCAACGATGTCGCCAAAACTCATATCCCTCATCTCGAGAAGGGCTTTGTGCTTGGTCTCGACTTGCAAGGCGGCACTCGTCTCGAATACGAGGCCGACATGTCCAAGCAAGCTGAATCCGAAAAAACCAGCTCCATGGCCGGTGTGCGCGACTTGATCGAACGTCGTGTCAACGCGCTCGGTGTGTCTGAACCGTTGGTGCAAACAGCACGCGCTGGTGAATCTTGGCGTGTATCGGTTGAACTCGCCGGTGTGCGCGACGTCAATCAAGCCATCAAGATGATCGGCGAAACGCCAATCTTGGAATTCAAGGAAGCCAATGACGCCAAGCCACGCGACTTGAATGCCGATGAAAAAAAGAAGTTAGCCGAAGCCAATGACGCCGCCAAAAAGAAAGCGGATGACATGCTGGCGCAAACGCTCAAAGATCCATCCAAACTCGAACAACTGATTAAAGACAATTCACAAGACGCCGGCACCAAGGCCTTGGGCGGTGACTTGGGCTTTATCCGTGGCAAAAAAGCATACGGCGTTTTATTTAACGCGGTTGAGGGCGTAAAGGCTGGCACGGTCGTGCCAAAGTTAGCCGAAGACACTTCGTACTATGCCGTGTTGAAAGTTGAAGAAACCAAGGACGCCGGTCCCCAAGTCAAAGGCAATCATATTTTGATCCAATACGGCGGCGCTGTCGGTGCTTCGTCTAGCACCACTCGCACCAAGGACGAAGCGCGCAAGATGATTGACGCCTTGAAGAAGCACGTGACGGCCGCCAATTTCGTCGAGCTCGCCAAAAAGAATTCCGAAGAACCAGAAGCAAAAATCACCGGTGGTGATTTGGGTTGGTTTGGCAAAGGCGACATGGTGGAAGCATTTGAAAAAGTGGCCTTTGGTATGAAGAGCGGCGAAGTCTCTGATGTCGTTGAAACCCAATTTGGTTTTCATTTGATCTTGAAGTCCGACGAACGCCAAGCTGTTGATCCACGCGTCCGCGCCTTGTTCATCCGCAAAACTTTGCCAGCTGACATCGTGCCACCGATTGATCCATGGAAGAGCACCGGTTTAGGCGGCAAGCAACTCAAGCGCTCAACGCTCGACTTTGACCAACGCTCGGGTGCGCCACAAATCTCATTGCAATTCGACGACGAAGGCACCAAGCTCTTCGCCGATATTACGAAACGCAACTTGCAAAAACCTGTCGCGATTTTCCTCGACGGCAAAGCCGAAGTCACTCCAATCGTGCAAACCGAAATCATGAATGGCCAAGCCGTCATCACCGGCAATTACTCGATCGAAGAAGCCAAGGTCAAAGCCATGCGCTTGCAACAAGGTGCCTTGCCCGTGCCGATTAAGTTGATCGCTCAACAAACTGTCGGTCCAACTCTGGGTCAGGATTCCGTCAACAAATCGCTCAAGGCCGGCATGTTTGGTTTCTTGTTCATCGTCATCTTCATGTTGTTCTGGTATCGCGCGCCAGGCCTCGTTTCAATCGTGTCGCTTGGTCTATACGTCGGTATTTCTTTCGCCATCTTCAAGTTCGTACCAATCACGCTGACGCTCTCGGGTATCG
>JAYVTL010000080.1:0-1598 GCA_043788845.1 Candidatus Uhrbacteria bacterium | reverse complement strand
TAACCCAAGTCTTCGGCGATGATGGAGGCGGTTTCAAAATCGAGGCGTTAGTTTTGCGAGGCGAGAATACCGGCCTTCATCAATTCTTGAATGACCTTGGTGACCGGCAAATTTAAACGACCAGCAAGTTCACGCACGATGATGACGGCGGGAACTTTGACTTCTTTTAAGGGAATTGACGAGTCGGCATTGGCGCCACCGCGGGCGGCGTTGGTGACGAGGGTTTTGCGCAAGCGTTCGCGGCGTTCGGCGTCGATCCACTTCTTGAAAATCTTTTCGGCGAGCATGTCATCGATTTTGATGGCGCGCATACCCACGTCAAAACCCAAGGCTGGAAGTTTTTCGAGCAGTTCATTTGGCGTCACTTTGAGGCGACGAGCGAGGTCAGATACGTTCATGTGGGCTAAATATAGGCCAAAAAGGGTTTTCCGTCAACGGCTGGCTTGGCTGATAAAAATGCTTGGGTTAGACTCGGGTTGGAGGTGTTGCCATGTTCTTTGCACATGAAGAAATTGAACGGATCCGACCCGCTGAAATCTTGGAAAATCCACGAAAATATGCCAAAGCGCTCAAAAGACTGTTGCCCAATACGGAGGATCGAAGCGGTGACCGAGCCGAGTTGTTGAAGAGCTTCATCGCTGGCTTGCCCGAAGCGCGATTTTTGCCGAAGATTGCAAATCGATTGTGTTTGATGGCTGAACATGCAGGGATGAAACTCAGTGATCTGCGCTGGTGGGACATCTCGAGCAAGGGCGAGCGGATTGTGGTGGCTGTGATTTTGCGCCAAGGCGTCGAGTACGCGGTCAGCTTTCATTGGAAGCGCAGCGTGAAGGGTTCGTCGAAAACGCCATTGTCGACGGGGCGGGCGCGCTGGGCACGTGATCTATTGGTGCCGTTTGGTTGGCGCTGCGAGTTCGAAGCTGACACCTACCAGCAAATGAAGCTGGTCTATCATGGCTGGTTGGTGCGCAAAAAGTTGTTGCCTTTTCCTGACGTGCCGATCAAGCCGCGCAAACTGCCAAAAAAGTTGCTGGCTGGAAAACGCTTGCCGCCACGCAAGGGCGGACGACTGCACAAGATTCTGAAAAAAGCGGCGAAACAGATTAAGAAATCACGAGCGCGACAAGCGCAGAAAAAGTGAAGCCCCTCTTCATCCCCGCGCCAAAGGTGCGGGGATTTTTATTTGTGCTAGGCTTAGTGCTATGACTGATGGATTGCTGCTGATTGATAAGCCGGCTGGGATGACGTCGCATGACGTGGTGGATCGCGTGCGGCGGATTTTTAAGCTGCGCGCAGTGGGACATGCGGGGACATTGGATCCGTTTGCAACAGGGTTATTGATATTGGGCGTGGGACCGTCGACCAAAAAACTGACGGCCTTGGTGGGTTTGGATAAAACCTATGTGGCGACGGCGCGGTTGGGGGCGACAAGTACAACGGATGATACGGAGGGGGAAATTGTAGAGACGGTAGGGGCGCAATTTATTGCGCCCGACGGCTCGAACGTTGTCGGTTCGATGGGAGTTGATTCGGTAGGCGCGGGAGTCGGTGTGGGAGTCGGTGGGGGAGTCGGTGTGGGAGTCGGTGTGGGAGTCGGT
>JAYVTL010000079.1:0-8245 GCA_043788845.1 Candidatus Uhrbacteria bacterium | reverse complement strand
CTTGGCTCGATCTGCGACCTTGCTGGTTGGCATTATTTCTCGCACCAAGGCTGGAATTGATTGCGTACGAAAAGGGACACGGATCACATCACCTAATTGCACATCGGCCTGCTCGGCGATTTCATAATCAAAAAACTCGACACCTGGAATGGTGCGTTGTGCAGGAATCACCGAAATATAACGCATGACCTATGCGATATCGTAGCGCACGGTCAAATAGCCCACGCCAAACGGCGCTTCGTAAGCCAGTTTTTTGGCCGTCACGGCCATGCCGTCGATGGTACCTAACATAGTCATGATCGGACGAAAGCCACATTGCCCAGCCGTTTCAACCATATCAGCACCCAAGGCCAGCAATGAAGCCGTGTCATTACGTGAAGCTGCCTCGCTGACAATCCGATCAAACTCTGGACCTTCGGGCGCAAAGCCACCCGGTGATTCCTTGGTAAGTTTATGCGACAAGTCGGCACTCGCAATCACGGCCACCCGCGAAGATTCAGCATGCAAAATGCGCTTGAGTTGTTTTCCAAATTCGAAATGCGAAGCGGCATCCAATATGGACGGTGTGATTGGTACTAACTTCCAGCTGGGCAAATGACTGGTCAGCAAAATGATCGGCACGCTGAAGCCATAATCCAAAACCTCATTCGAGGTCAAGGTGAAAGGAATATTTTCATCGCGCAATTTACGTTGCAGATGATCAATCATCAAAAAATCGCTCTTGGCCGCAATGGTGGTTGAGAAATCACCAAACGATTTAAAGTCACCAACATATTTGGAGGAGAGATTGATCGAATACGCATCTGGATAACGCGCGCCATGTGGGGCAATAATACAAATCGTGTCTGGTTTTGCCAGGTACAAGGCTTGTTCGATTTCAGCCAGCGCCGTCAAGGTGGCCGAAAGTTTTTCGCGGTGCTCTTTGCCAATGGTCGGCACGAGCAAGGGCGAGTGGGGGACGATAGCAGAGAAGACGATCATAGATTTCCAAGGATAGTTGATGGGGTTGAAGTTGAAATCACACTCGGCAGCTGGGTCAAGGTGGTGGCCGGAGCCGTCGCCCGCAGTTCAATTGGATCCGAAGTTTTGTACGCAGCGATCACGCTATCTGGCAGCAAAACCACATTCTTCCAATTCCAACCCATGGCTTCAAACACCTCGCCGCTCGGGATCGGTCGCAATAATTGGTTTTCCACCACAAAAACCGATGACACCGTGGTACCGCGCACTAATTCTGCATTGTGCAGCGCATACGGCTGACCAAGGGTATAAGTCGCTAATTTTTTTGCTGTCACCACCTTGGCTGTGCGTCCACTAAAATACAAACTCAAGTAGGCACGAGCCGGTATCGGTTGGCGCACACCACTCTCCACATACCAGTAGTTCTTGGTGTCTTTTTCGCGCACCAACATACCCTGTGGAAACTCGGTCTTCTGCGTAATCGCGGCACCGACCGGATAATCTGCCAAATCTGCATCCTTCACATCAATAATCTCGTCCTCATTAAAATCAAACTTCCGAAAGGTTTTCATGTCGGCAATGGCGCGCCGCTCACTATCGGTCAACAACCAAATACCTTTTTTGCTATCACGGAGCAAGGCATATTTTGGAAAACGAATCACCGGGCCATCAGGATACGCCGACAATTCTGTATCCGATACGGACACCACTTTATTGGCATCAACTAACGAAGTAAACACCGTCGGTGAAGCAAACTTGCGTTTTTGACCAAGACGAATCAAAAAGGCCAAACCGCTACCCTTCGCACGCACCACGGTTCCATCAGGATAAGTAAGAGTGAACCAACGCTGCCAAATGCGCCACAAATTTAAATTGCCATGAATATGCGGCGTATATGAATACAACATGGCCGTGGCATTATTAGCCGGTATCACCACTGCGCCATCTACATTCATGGATTTGCCCGCCGCCTTCCCCGCCCGCGTCGTACCTGTCGATAAAATTTGTAGTAAGTATTTTTCACGGTGTTGTTTTGCCGCCCATTCTAGTTGTGCAGCAAAACCTTTGAAGTTTTGAATGGCCGGATCATCTTTGGAACAGCTATCACAAACCCCATAGCCCGCCGCCCAATCAAATTGTTTTTGGCTCGGATTCAAACTCTCTACCAGGCTCTGCTCCTTCTGAATCAAGGCGAGCAGGTACTTGGGATTGATCTTATACGAATTTGCCACCCGCCAAATAATTTCGGGCACGGTCTTGGGCACACCGTCGATATCGGGCGTGCGATATTCAGCCAAGGTGCCTTTGCTGCGCAAAAAGCTGACCATACGATCATAGCTCATGCCATGCACGTCAAAAATATCTTCATCTTCAAGAATATGGTTGGGATCAAAACCAGCATCCCATTGTAGCTCTTGTGCGGCGGCTTGGAGTGGCAAAAACAAAACACCTTGGCTAAGCGCAGCCAACATCAAGAGACTAAGCAACCGTTGTCGCATCATGCTTTGACAGTAGCATATTTTCATGGCAGGCACGAGGCAGTACACTCCCCGTATGCCATCGCGTTTTATCCAAGGATTTTTCTTCAGTTTAGGATTAATGTTGCTCGCGGCCTGCTTGGTCTTGATCCCCCTACAAGGTTCAAACATATTCTTGAGTCCAGATGAAACCGCCACCGCCGTGGCCGCCCAAACCTTTGCCAAGCAGGGCAATATGCGTCTGGCTGCACCCGAAACAGTAGATTTCCCTTGGCTTCATCCTCGCAGTTTTGTTTCTCAAAATGGCGCCATTGTGCCTGTGGGTTTTTTGGGTCTGCCATTTCTCGCCGGCATCCTGGATAAAATCCTTGGTGATTGGATTTTGGTTTGGTTTGTACCGCTCTTGGTATTGGCGTCCTTGTTTCCCTTGTGGAAATTATTTCGACCATTTGGCTTTGCTGGGCAAGTCGCCGGCCTGCTGACCTGGTTGAGCTTTCCCCCCGTGATTCTTTACGCCAATCGTGGACTCTTTCCCAACCTGCCGGTGCTCGCCCTGACCATCTGGGCGATGTACTTTGCACAAAACCGACGACAGCTCCGCTCGGTTGTATTGCTCGGCTTGTGCGTTGGTCTTGCACTCGCCATTCGTCCGACTGAATTTTTTTGGGTCTTGCCTTGGGTCGCAACAGCAGCTTGGTTCTCGAGAACAGAAAATCCCAATGTATCAAAGTGGCGCATCGTCTTGGCACTCGCCGTCGCCAGCGCCGTGGGTGCTGTGCTCTGGTATGTGGGACTCAAAACCTATGAGGCACCATTCACCATCGGTTATTTTTTGAAAGACGTTGTGGCCAAAGGGACAACTAAGGTCACGGTACAAATTCTTGGCGGATCGTCGACCAGTACGCTCTTTCATTGGCTACCGTTTGGGTTTCATCCGCATCATATGTGGTTCAATACCAAAAACTATTTTGGCGTGGTCTTGTGGCCTTGGCTATTACCGATCGGTGCCGCCGTGGCATTTTGGTGGCGCTCAAAAAACTTTCGCCTGCTGGCTGCCATCAGCCTGTGGTCAGTCGGTAGTTTATTGTTGGTCTATGGCCAAGGCGTCTATCAAGACCATGTCGGTTTGAATGTAGTTTCGATCGGCAATTCTTTTTTGCGCTATCTGTTGCCGCTGTCATTTATCTGCGCCTTGGCCGTTGCGGCCAGTGCGCAAAAATTGCTTGATCTCAAAGTCCAACTCGTCGGTGGTTTAGCTGGTTGTGCCATGTTCGCCATGGTCTTATACGGTTTGCGTCTCGCCTTAGTCAGTGATCAAGAAGGTATCATCCCCGCCGCGCACGAATTACAACGCTACGCCCAAATCCAAAACGAAGTACTGCGTGCCACCGACCCACGCATCCCCATCATGAGTGATCGTAGTGATAAAATATTTTTCCCAGCCTTTAAAGTCGCCAGTCCGCTCCCGAGCTTCGCCAATATCGCCAAGCTTGCGCTGAAAGGTCCAGTTGGCTATTTTGGAGAACCACTATCCAACGAACAGATTAAAAACCTGATCGAACTCGGTCTGTCGCCAACCCCAGTTTTATTGGCCGGCAGCCAAGTTTTTTACCTGTTCGGGGTTGATCCGAGTCTCGCGCCATGAGTATTCCCAAACCCATCGCGTATCTTCTTTTTAGCCTGCCATGGCTGGCTGTGTTAATTGTGGTGTCATGGCTGGCCTGTCAACGCTATCCAGCCTCCGGCGAGTTTATTGCCGACACCACCCTCGACGGCAAAAGCCCATGGATCCAGCCATTCTTGCCAGCGCAACGCGTGACGCCACCCGGCCCACAAACCGATGGCTGGAGCGGCCAACGTCTCACCGCCGATCCGGTGTATTTCACCGCCCAAACTCCCGGGCCCTATGACTCCGTCGATGTGGAGCTCGAACTCCACTCCATTCACCAACCATTGATAGAATTTGGCATGGTGCGTGACCTCGCCGGCAAAGAGCTAGATCTAAAGCCGCTCTATAGCAGTCAGCTCGAGACCTTAACTTCTTTTGTACCTGCTCAAGCAGGTCAGGCGATTGGTTATGTCGCGCCGGGTATGGCTGCGACTCGTTTGCAAGACCCCAACCCCGTCGGTCTGATGACTTGGGGCGCTACGTCATCCATGCCCTTGTTGTCGGATCCTGCTGGTCTTGACCAAGAAACCGCGGTCACCTTGCGTGGCGCGCATGATTTTTATCTGATGCCCGCTGGTGGCGAGCTACGCATGACCTTTGTCTTGCAAGCCGCCAACCGCAGCCTGGGCAGTGATCTCGCCGCCTTTCGTGTCTTTCGTGGCGATCAAGAATTATCTCAAGATGCTTTTGGGGTAAATGGCAGCCGCGAAAAACGCTTGGGCACCAAGCTCGAGCATGAAGTGCACATCCCCAAAGCCGAACCCGGCGTCTATCATATCGCCTTCATCGCCAAAGACGACGTCTTCATCCGCTCGATCCGCACGTCGAGTGTGCATTGGGTGGTTGGCCCACGTTTAGTGTTTGGCGACGAAGTCGGCTATTCAACCTCCACCCGGCCTGCTCTTGCCTGGTCAAGTTCACGCCATATCGTCGCTGAAACTTTTCATACCGAGGGTTTGCAGTCCATCCACTTTGGCAGCGCTCAAACCCAAACCCGACGCACGCATGAAACCTACCGGCTCGATCGCAACGCGCAAGATTTTGGCATCGCACAATTATATGCGCCGCGTGGCGACCTGCGTTTCATCGGTGATGGATTTTTTGCTTTGCGACAAGAGGCATTCTTCGAACCCAAGCCCCATCGCCTGACCGACGGCACGGACCTGGTCGGCGAACAAGTACAAGCTGTCCTCACGCCCTATCAAAAAACGCAAAAGCTAGCAGGGGATTGGCTACGCACCCGCGTCCACTACCAGCTCGATCCTACCGTCGACCATTTGCGTTTTGTCTTATCTGCACCCGGCGTCGCCGCTCGAGCCGGTGCCGTCGACATTCGCCGTATCCGTGTTATCTATCATCGCCCTGCACAAAGTGTCAGCGATTGGTGGCAGACTCTGCATCGTGAATTGGCAAATGCTTGGCATCGTTTGTGATATGAATATCCGTGATTTCTTAACCAGATTTTTTCTCCATTGCGCTTTAGCATCGGCCATCTGCCTCAGCATCTTTGTCATGGGAGAGCGCTTGATCCCGGGCGGCATTTCTCCCTTCGTCGATATTATTGATCTCGCCTTACTGTCTGCGCTCTTGCTGGTGCTGGCCGCGGTACTCGATCAAGCACCAATGACTTCCACCGCAAAAATTATCGGCACCATGGTCGCGAGCCTCATCAGTGGCATTGGTTTGCTCTATACCTGGCTCGCCTTGCAGGAACTCGGCACCGTCACCTGGTTTTTGTTTCTCCCCGCCATCGTGCTTGTGCTCTTCATGCTCTTCACCTTTACTACCAAAACTGAATCCCTATGACCGACTGTCTCTTTTGTAAAATCATCTCTCGCCAAATTCCCGCAGAAATTGTGTATGAAGATGATGATGTACTGTCTTTTCTCGACATCAAACCAACCACGCCCGGCCATACCCTTGTCATCCCCAAACAACATAGCGTCGGCTTGCACGATGCCGAGCCAGCCGTTTTAGAAAAGCTCATCGTCAGCACGCAGGTCGTAGCTCGCGCTCTCCTATCGGCGCTAGACATCAGCGCGTTCAACCTCATACAAAATAACGGCAGCGTCGCCGGACAAGTTATTCCACATCTCCACTTCCATCTCATCCCACGTTATCCAACCGACGGTCTCGAACTCTGGCGCGGCCACGACACCACCAGCGAAGCGCGCCAGGCATTGGCCGTAAAAATTAAGGCCAGCATCGCCATCGACCGATCGGAGGAGAAAAACCTGCCCGCTTGAGTCCTTCCCCATCTTGTGTTGAGATGAATGTATGAAGCTGTTAGTCACGGGCGGCGCCGGTTTTATCGGCACCAATTACGTCTATTACGTGCTCAACACCCATCTTGCCGATGAGGTGATTGTTCTCGATGCCCTGACCTATGCCGGTAATCTCGAGAATTTAAAACCACTCGAAAACAATCCACGCTTTCGTTTTGTGAAAGGTGATATTTGCGATGCCAAGCTCATTAGCGAACTGGTAAATCAAGTCGACGCGGTCGTCCACTTTGCCGCAGAAAGTCATGTCGATCGTTCCATTATGGATGCCTCGGCGTTTATCCGCACCAATGTCCTTGGCACCCAAACCTTGCTCGAAGCCTGTCGCATCCACGGCAATAAACGTTTCCATCACGTTTCCACCGACGAAGTCTTTGGCTCACTCGGTCCCACCGGCCTATTCTCAGAAACGTCCCCATACGACCCACGCAGTCCCTACAGCGCCAGCAAAGCTGCCTCCGATCATCTTGTTCGCGCCGCGTTTCATACCCACCATCAAAACGTCACCATCTCCAACTGTTCCAATAATTACGGGCCGTATTGTTTTCCAGAAAAATTTATCCCGCTCGCCATCACTAATCTGCTCGAGAATAAAAAAGTGCCGCTGTATGGCGATGGCATGAATGTGCGCGACTGGATTTATGTCGAAGATCATTGTCGTGGCGTTGATCTGATTTTGCGCGCCGGCAATATCGGTGAAACCTATTGCCTTGGTGGCCGCGCCGAACGCGCCAATCGCGAAGTCTTACAACTGATTCTCTCGGAATTAAAATTAAGCACCGATGCCATCGAAACCGTTAAAGATCGTCCCGGCCACGATCGCCGTTACGCCATGGATTTTTCCAAAGCCGAGCGCGAACTCGGTTGGTCACCCCAAACACCTTTTTTGCACGGCCTGCGTCAAACCATTGCTTGGTATAAAAATAATCGTGATTGGTGGAAGCGTATCAAGAGCGGGGAGTACCAGGCGTACTACGAGCAGCAGTATGGCGAAAAAAAGTAGAGAAGACCAAACCGCTGGCAGCACGGCGGGCAGCAGCTAACATACGACTTACCATCAGTTTTGCGTAGCCTGTTCAATCAGCATCGTGTATCCTATTTCTGGGCCCGTTTTTTCATATCAAAGGAGTTGCCCATGTACCCTCGACAGTCGGCGCGGTTGCGTCTCGAAAGCAAATTGAAGCGCATCAGTCGGGTGCGCGCCGCCAAGCAGACCATTCCGTTTGCCTTGGCACATCTCGACAAGTGGCTGCTACTCATCGACGGTCGTGGTGAGTTTCAGTCGCGTCTGCCCTCGGCCACCGAGCTCGACCAACTGGTTTTGCCCGGCATCCCGCTGCATGAGGCATACCCGCTGGTGACCCTCATCCGCAGCGAATTCAAGCCGGCCTGGCGCCGCTTGGTCGCTACGACCTTGACCCAGCAGCAGTCCGAACAGGCTTGGAAACTGTGTTTTTCTCGCTTGCTGGCCTGTTTGTACGCCGCTGTCTCGGGTCATACCCAAACCATGGCCGCCCATGTGCGTGCCGCTGAGGAGTGTCTGCAATGAGTCGAATGCCCTGAACCCCTTCGTCCGCATCTTGGCGAAGGGGTTTTGTTTTGCTAAGGTGTTTGCCATGAAAGCCCTGATCGCCGCCGGTGGCCGTTCCACCCGAATGCGTCCCATCACGCATACCCGCAACAAGCATTTGATCCCGCTCGCCAACCGGCCGATGTTGGAATACGTCATCGACAAGCTCGTCGACGCCGGCATTACGGACATCATCATCAACGTCAACTTGGGCGAGATCGGCATCATGCAAGAGGCTTTTGGGAATGGCGAACGCTGGAATGCCAAGCTCACCTATGTCGAACAA
>JAYVTL010000078.1:0-1895 GCA_043788845.1 Candidatus Uhrbacteria bacterium | reverse complement strand
GATTAGAGGCCAAATCATAGCAGTTATTTTGTAGATTAGGATTAGGGTGTTACAGTCCTCACTGTAGTAAAAAACTCCTTTTTCGTCCAGTTATGATCCCATCCAGCTCGAGCGTATTTAAAGCTTATGATATTCGTGGTTTGGCGCCTGGTGAACTTGATGCCGAGTTCGCACTTGGTTTTGCCCAGGCTTTAGCGGCACGGTATCAGCCCAAACGGGTCTTGGTTGGTCGAGATATGCGGTTGACGTCTCCCGAATTAGAGTCAGCCTTGATCGAGGGTTTGGTCGGCTGCGGAGTAGATGTGGTACGTATCGGTTTATGTTCGACGCCGATGTTCAATGTGCTGATTCATCTCGAGAAAGGTGGATATGATTTGGGTGTGATGGTAACGGCTTCGCATAATCCGGGGGAATATAATGGCTTTAAGATTACGCTTGGTGATGGTTTACCGGTTGGAATGGGAAGTGGGATGGAAGAATTGCGTGATGCGTATGATGAGAAAAAAACTTTGTCTGCGGATGCACGTGGTGTAGTGACTGATGACGTGAAAGCACTTGAAACCTATGTGACGCATATTATTGGATTGGCGAATATGCCGGCTGATATGCCGGAGATGAAGATTGCGATTGATGCCGGCAATGGGATGGCTGGAGCGGTATTGCCGGTCCTTCTCGCAAAATTGCCGTGGCTCAAGACGGAGAATTTGTATTTTACGCCGGATGGCAGTTTTCCTAATCATGAGGCAAATCCGTTGAAGACTCAGACATTACAGAAATTATCAGCGACCGTCTTGAGTGAGGGTTGTCTCTTTGGTGTGGCTTTTGATGGGGACGCCGATCGGATTGGGTTTACCGATGAACAGGGGCAACCGATTCCTGGCGATATTTTGACGGCATTCATTGGTCAAGAATTGGTGACGGCTGAACCGGGTGGGTTGATTCATTATGATGTGCGTTCTTCGTGGGCGGTGGCAGAAGCGATTGCAGCGGTGGGCGGTACGAGTTCGATGTGTCGCGTGGGTCATGCCTATATCAAGCAATTGATGCGTGAAAGCGGTGCGATTTTTGCAGGCGAATTGTCGATGCATTTTTATTTTCGCGAACTTGGAAATTTTGAGTCGGGTGATTATACGTTGTTGTTGATGCTGCGACGTCTGGCACGTGAACAAAAGAGTTTGTCGAAGCTGGTTGCGCCGTTGATGACGTATGTAAAATCAGAAGAAACGAATTTTACGGTGACGGATCCACAAGCCAAGATTGCAGAACTGCAGGCGGCGTTTGTGCAGCATGGTCCAGCTTTGGTATCAGAACTTGATGGGATCCGGTTGGAGTTTCGTGATGCAGCGAAGCCTGTCGAGGATTGGTGGTTTAGTGCGCGCGCTTCAAATACCGAGCCGTTATTGCGTTTGAATGTTGAAGCAAAGACTATGGAAGCATTGGCGAAACGGATGGAAGAATTGAAAAGGTATTTACTATGATCGGGATTTTTGATTCAGGCATTGGTGGTTTGACGGTGGTGAAAGAATTATTGAAGCAAGCACCGACGGCCTCTTTTGTGTATTTGGGTGATACGGCGCGCACACCATATGGGAATAAAAGCGCAGAGACTGTGACACGGTATGCACTCGAAGATACGCGCTTTCTTCTTGAGAAAGGTGCAACATCGATTGTCATTGCTTGTAATACGGCGAGCGCGATGGCGACGGACACATTACGAAAAGAATTTCCAAGCGTGCCGATTTTTAGTGTGATTGATCCGGTGATTGAGAAAGTGGTTGGGTTGAAACCACGAACGGTCGGGGTGATTGGCACGCGCTCGACCATCGGGACCGGTGTGTATGAGACGAGATTAGCTGAGCGCATGAAGCATGTCGAAGTGGTGGCGCGAGCTTGCC
>JAYVTL010000077.1:0-3522 GCA_043788845.1 Candidatus Uhrbacteria bacterium | reverse complement strand
TCAAAAGAACCATAATTTCTCTATCAAAATATTGGCAAAATGTCAATCCCACGCCCTTCTCGCTGTTGACTCCAATCCGTAGACAATGATTTGCCCGCCAGCTATCCTTTTCGCATGCATGGTAGATCTTCATCTGTCTTTTTGTTTATCGGAATTTTCTTGAGCGCTGTTCTCCTGTTCGCCTCCGTCACCTCCGCCCACGCGCAAGATCTTCCGCCAGGTATTTTCTTGATGAAAGATGGCAAATATTTTCAACCCTCCACCAATAAAATTAGCGCCAGTCTGGACGAAATCCTCGGTAGGGGCGCGGTCTCCGCGCCCTCCGATCTCCCGACGCCCTCCGACAACCCAACATCCGTCACCACCACAACCCCCGATACCGCAGGGTCGAGCGTCGTCATTCTTACTCTTCCCGACGCCATCCACCAAGCTCAATCTCAATTGTCTTTGAATGTCGCTCAAGACGCCATCAAACCTCGCATCATTGTCACCGATCAAAGCGCCGCGCGCATCATCACCCTGGCTTTGTGGTCAGAAGCAACCTCGTCCATTCGCTATGTCACCGGTTTAAAAGACGGCAACAAATTCACACCCAACAATCCCCCCGAAGCCAGCATCTCGGTCCTGCGCACCAATGGCGTGAACTCCACCTATCGCGTAAACGGTCCTGCAAATGAAATGGTTGTCGCTGTTCGCTATCCCATTGCGCGCGATATCGGCACCAAAAAGAAGCCTAAATTTGAATTGGATGATGTTGTCTACACGCCATACTCCTCCAATCTCCATACCCCTGAAATGGTCAGAGCTGGTTCTGCATGGTTAGATGCCTTGACCACCAAAGTGGTACAAGACATGCGCCAAAGCGGCGAGCTCTCACGCGCCTCGTCCACCCAGTCGGTGGCCGATACGATCGATACGATCTTTGCCAAAGAAATCGCCATCATCGAGCATGCGGATTATCACGCCCTCGAACAATCTCCACGCCATGAAGTTGAGCGTGTGCTGGTGACGCTTGCTGCGAATCAAGACAAGTCATTCACTGAATCCCGCTCGAGCGCAGGCGCCCTCGGACTCGTGCAATTCATGCCCAAGTCCTATGCCTATATCGTGATGCGCCACCCAGCTCTCAAGCTCCCAACGAATTTTGAGCGCGCCATGCGTGACCCCTCCGTCGCCATTCGCGCCGAGATGGCCTATCTCTCCGATATCTCCGCTGAATTCCCAAATGCTTCCGGCAAATTGCTGAATGAATTTATCGCGGCTTCCTACAATGGAGGCTCCGCTCGCGTCAAAAAAGCCAGTGCTGCCTGGGAAGACAATACCGATCCCAAACTCCGTCTCGCCGTGCGCTCCCGCTCCCGTCTCCGCGCCGAGACCATGGATTATGTCCGCAAACTCCGCATGGTTGATGCCGTGCTCTCGCCCGTCGTTCAAGTTGCTTTGGTCAAAAAATAAATGTCCACTCTTTTCCAAGTCCGCGAAGTATCGAAAGCGTACGGTACGCGTGTTTTGTTAATGGACGCATCGGTTTCCGTCGTCGAAAAACAAAAAATCGGTTTCATCGGTAGGAATGGCGCCGGCAAAAGTACCCTCGTGCGCATGATTGCAGAACAGGAAAAAGCGGATACCGGCGAAATCGTCCGCATGCCCATCTTGCGCCTCGGCTATCTCGAACAGCAAGAAGTCTTTCTCGAGAATGAATCTGTCCTAACCTATCTCGAACGCAAAAGTAATAAGGCGGATTGGGAATGTTCCAAAATGGCCGGCGTCTTTCATCTCAAAGGTGATATATTGCTGCGCGCCGTGACTTCACTTTCCGGTGGCTATCAAATGCGTGTGCGCCTTGTCGCCATGCTTCTGCAAGATCCAAATTTTCTTTTGCTCGACGAACCCACCAACTATCTCGACCTGCAAACCGTGCTCTTGCTCGAACAATTTCTGCGCAATTTTCGCGGTGGTTTCCTCGTCGTCTCCCATGACCGCGAATTTTTGATGAACACCTGTACAGAAACGTTGGAAGTCGAACGCGGTAAACTCAATTTGTATCCCGGAAATGTCGAAGAATATCTCGCCTGGAAAGATGAACAAGAAGCACTGACGCGTCGCTACAATAAAAATGTGGAAGCACAACAAAAGCATTTGCAAACTTTTATCGATCGCTTTCGTTTTAAAGCATCCAAAGCCACCCAAGCACAAAGCAAAATTAAAATGCTGCGCCGGCTCAAAACCATCGACATCGCACATGTCCTCAAAACCGCGCGTATTCGCATCCCGCCCATTCTCGTCAAAAAGGGGATTGCCTTTCAGGCCAAAGACCTGTCCATCGGTTATGCAGAAAAAGTCATTGCCCATGCCGATGAGTTTGATATTGATCGCGGTGAACATGTCGCCGTCTTGGGCGAAAATGGCCAAGGCAAATCCACTTTGCTCAAAACCATGGCCGGGGAATTGTCACCCGTGAACGGCCTCGCCAAATGGGGACACAAAATCAAAGTCGGATACTATGCACAACATGTGCACCTCGCTTTGCGTGCCGAAGAAACCGTCGGCGATTATCTCGAACGCATGTCCGGCCCCGGCGTCAGCACCGAAGACTCTTTGCGCATGGCCGGCAATTTTTTGTTCAGTCTCGATGATTTCACGAAGCCTATCTCGGTGCTCTCCGGTGGCGAACGCGCGCGCCTCTGTTTCGCCGCGCTTCTTCTCGAGAAGAATGACGCACTCTTGCTCGACGAACCCACCAATCACCTCGACTTCGAAACCGTCGAAGCTTTGGCAGAAGCGCTGGCCGAATTCCAAGGCACCATTTTTTTCGTAAGTCACAGCCGCACCTTCACCAATCGCTTAGCCACCAGCATCATCGACATCCGCGACAGCCTCATCCGCCGCATCCCCGAAACCTACGAACTCTACGTCAATGAAATCGCCGACTCCCTCGGCCTAGACAGCTCCTCCGACGTACGGGCGCATGCCATGCGCCCTGCCGCCTCTCCCTCCGATTCTCTCTCCGATCAACCCCCAACTCGCACCAAAACCGAAATCTATGAAGATATCAATGAACGCAAAAAAGAACTGCGCAAGCTTGAAAAGCAAGTGGTCGAGTTTCGCAGCGAACGTGATGCCCTCATGCAGTTTTTCTTAGACCATCCCACGGACTTCTCAAAAGAAAAAACCCAACGCATCCGCATCGTCGAAGACATCATCTCTTCGCTCGAAGAACGCTGGCTCATCTTGCATGATGACATCGAAAAACTTGGACGTGAAAAAGAACTCATTACTCTATGACCCGCATCTCTCTCACGCCACGCGCCATCTTGGTCGACGTCATCCCCACCGACATGCCCAAAGACGTCGCCGAGCGTCGTGTGTCAGAATTGGATTCGCTCACCAAAACCTATGGCGGCATCACCGTCGTCACCATCATCCAAAAACGCAGCACACCCGACTACCAAACCTATATCGGTTCTGGCAAACTCGAAGAAATAATTGAGCGTGCAAAAAAAGAGAACGTCGAATTGCTCA
>JAYVTL010000076.1:0-2755 GCA_043788845.1 Candidatus Uhrbacteria bacterium | reverse complement strand
TCTATCAAAAACTTGATCTCCTCGTCCTCCCATCCCACTTCGACGTCTCACCGACGGTAGTGATGGAAGCAGCTCTCGCTGGCACGCCAACGCTCATTTCGCCAACCGTTGGCTGGGTATCAGAATATCGCGCCTCCGACCTCGACGCTTGGATCATCGACTACCGGGATGCAAAAAAAGTTGTTCGCAGAATAAAACAACTTGTTGCAAAAAAAATCTCTCCTCGTTTCGTCAGACATCTGTCTGCCCAACACACACCGCCAAAAGTGTTCGCCTCATATCTGAAACTATTCGCCTCGGTAATCTAAAGTATGCGCATTGCTCAACTCGTCTCAAATCTCTATCCCGTTGTCGCCGGTTCTACCAAGGCGATCTATTCGCACGTCGCCATGTTAACCAATGGCATGGTGCAAAAAAATCACCAAGTCGAATTATACGCCAGCGAAGACTCCAACTGCTCCGGCACGCTCCACGCGGCGGCAGAATTGGGTTTGCACAATAAAAATTTACCGGTCGACACCCAGCGCTATTATTTAAATGTCCTCATTTCTGATTGTTATCAGCAAGCCAAAGAAGTAGATATCGTGCACAGCCACTTTAGCGTCTTAAGTTCGTTCTACGCTGATCTAAGTCCTACGCCGACCTTGATCTCAATGCATAGTCCGATTCGTGATGAAATCCGTCCGTTCTTGCAACGCTATCGTCATTTGCCATACGTTTCCTTTTCACACGCACAACGCCAACAAATGCCAGAACTCAACTGGGTAGCCAATATCTACCACGGCATCGACACCAAACAGTTTAGCTATAACCCAACACCAAAAGAATATTTTCTGTACCTCGGTCGCGTAACCGAAGAAAAAGGCGTGCACTATGCCATCGAGGCAGCAAAGGCCGCCAACGTCCCACTCATTATCGCCGGTGGCAGCTATTCTGCCGAAGGCTATTGGCAAAAAAGTGTTGAAAAAGAAATCGACGGAAAAATGATCCGCTATGCAGGCGAAGCCAATGAACAACAAAAAATAGAATTGCTCCAAGGCGCACGAGCCTTACTGTTCCCAACTCAATTCGACGAAACCTTTGGCCTGGTTATGATTGAAGCCATGTCCTGCGGCACACCCGTCATCGGTTGGAAAAACGGTTCGGTCCCCGAAGTCGTTGAAGATGGCCTTACCGGTTATGTCGTAGAAAGTGTCGACGGCATGGTGAAAGCCATCCAATCCATCGACAGCATCAGCCGCCAAGCCACCCGCCTGCGTGCCGAAACTCTGTTTAGCCAAGAAAAAATGGTTGCTGGCTATCTGCGCGTTTACGAACGCATCATCCAACGTGCGAAAAAGAACAAGAAGGAAATCAAATAAGTTTTGTGCTAGGATTGTCCCATGATTCCCAATCGCTCACCCTGGCTCCATCAACTCCAACGCGATCGCCCGGTCATCGGCATTAAAAACGACGTCAGAACCGACGTGGTAATAATCGGTGGTGGCATCGCGGGTATTTCCTCGGCCTACTTTACCTTGCGTGACACCAATAAAAGCGTAGTTTTACTTGAAGCTGATAAAGTCGCACACGGGGCAACCGGCCACAACGCTGGGCAAATCACCAGCTATTTTGAACGTCCCTTTAGTGAAATCGTCGATGAATTTGGTTTAACCCAAGCCATTGCTGGTCAACGTGCCATTGAATCCACCTGGATTTTGATCGACGAAATAATCGCCGAAGCCAAACTCCAAACTCCACTCTATCGTTTCACCGGCTATACCGGCCTGTCCAACCTCGAACAAGTGCTGGCCGAACTCAAAAATAACCACTGCCGTCGCCAAGGTGGACTGGCCGTTGAAGCGATCGCCTTAGCGGCAGAATGGGAGCACGCCACCAACCTACCAACCATCTACAAAGATCTTTACACCGTCATCGCGCAAAAAGATTTACTTGAACTGATTGAAACAAATAATACAGATTACATTGCTTCGATTTCAACCCAAAAAGGTTGCATGAATAGCGCCATGTTTTCAGAAGAAGTCCTGCAGTATTTACAAACAACCTACAAAAATCGTTTTACCTTTTTTGAAGGAAGTCCGGTAAAAACCATCAACCTACAGCCGCAACACGCCAAACTTGAGGTGCAGCAATATACCGTTGATGCCAATTTTGTCATCCTCTGTACCAATGGCTTTGAAAATTTCAGCATCCGCAATCACGGCGGTACCGAAATTGACACCAGCTTTCATCACTCCGTCGCGGGTCGTATCGGTTACATGTCTGGCTATATCGAACCACTCAACCATGCACCCGTCGCCATCAGCTATTTTCCCAAAAACAACAAGCTGTCACTTGATCCAACCGGTGAAAGTTATTTCTATCTCACCCGTCGTCCGCACGAACATCTGGGCAAGAATTCATACAACCTCGTCTGCACCGGAGGCCCAGAAAAACAATTACCCAACGGTGCCAACTACACGCGCGAAGATTCCTGTTCAGAAGAATTTCGAACTTCCATCGATGATTTTCTGCGCAGTAACTACAATAAACATCCAAAAACCGAAACCGAATACTCGTTTTGCTGGCATGGCCTGATGGGCTATACCCCAAATCGCATCCGTCGTATCGGCCCAGAACCGTGCAACCCCGTGCTCTTATATAACCTTGGTTGCAATGGCGTTGGTATTTTGCCTTCAATCTATGGTGGCCAACGTATCGCCCAAATCTTACGCGGCGACCAGCTTGAGCCTTCAATCTTTGATCCAGTCGACCA
>JAYVTL010000075.1:0-2014 GCA_043788845.1 Candidatus Uhrbacteria bacterium | reverse complement strand
GAGCGGATGTCGGCGCCGTTCATGAGGAGGTCGGTGGCGAAGGAGTGGCGTAGGGTGTGAGGGGAAACTTTTTTGGGGATGCCGGCGGCCATGGCGTAGTGGTGGACGAGGCGTTCGATGGAGCGTGGGGTGATGGAGCCGACGACGCTGCCGCCGGATTTAGCGCGGTCGTGGCGGACGAACATGTGCACGGATTCATCTAGGCGTTGTTCGAGATAGCTTTTTAAATAATGGCGAGCTTGTTGGGAGAGAAAGACGACGCGCACTTTGTCGCCTTTGCCGCGGACCGAAAATTCGTCGCGTTCGAGATTGATTTGGTCTTTTCTTAAGGTGGAGAGTTCGGACACGCGCATGCCGGTGGAGAAGAAGAGTTCGAGAATGGCACGGTCGCGAGCTTTTAAAATGGGAGTAGCGTCAGAATTGCCGGGGGCGGCGAGCAGGCGCTCGAGGTCTTTGGCGTCGAGGAAGGCGGGTTCGCGGGCGCTTTGTTTGGCGAGTTCGATTTTTTCTGAAGACAATGATTCGACATCATGACGCGCGAGATATTTCATGAAGGAACGCAGCGCGATCAAGTGATAGTTTTGCGTACTTTTTTTGAGTGGGCCGCGCTTTGGATCTTCGAGACGGTTTAGGAAGAGACGGTACGTACGCACCGTTTCATTTTCGATGTCGCCGGGCAGGGGGTCTTTGGCCCAGGTAATGAAACGCTGGAGATAGAATTCGTAGTTGCGAATAGTGAGCGGTGATCTCCCCTTTTCGATCTCGAGATATTCGAGAAAGCGGCGCACATAATGGGAAAGGTGTTGGTCGGGCATAGGGGTTAGTGTACGCCATGCGTCGGGAAATGAAAAAGTGGGAGCGGGAGGCTGGACAAAAATGGGATTTCAGCTATGCTCGGCAAGCTCTTTGACACGAATTGGAGGCAAATGAAACATCCAACTCATAAACAGATCAACTTCGATATATATTTTGGACATGAATTGGTGCGAGGAGGCACCTTGCAACATGGACGCGCGCTGGAGCTACGACGTGATGAAGGTCATCCGGCATGCATCCCGAGTTTGCCGATGGAGAGGTTTGGGCTGATTGCGTATGACTTTTCTCGCGGAGAATATATTTTGCAGTTTGATGCGAATATGACCGGTGAAGTTTTGCACTTGGGCAAGCTGACAAGCTTGGTTGATTTGTGCGAGCAGCACATCGCCGTCCTCCATCGCTCGCAAGAGCTGTGGTGCTATGCGTTGAAAGAACATCAGCGAGGCAAGGTCGTGTTTGGTGAGTGGATGATCAAGTTTTGCTTTTATCGCGAGGAGGATTCGCCTCGGATCGCTTTAACTCAAAACCCCGCAAGGCTCGCGGGGTTTTTTGATTTTGAGGTCACAAATTGTGACCTCAAAAGTTTAGAAATTGGAATTTTGGCTAAAATTAGAGTTATTGGAAGTCATAAATTGTGACTTCCAATTTTATGAGACTTACTCATGGAAACCAATTTGCGGCTTTTCACTAGCTTCTTCCGTTAATATTTTTCGCATTGCATCAAATATCGCGTGAAACTGTTTGTCATATCGCTGTTCGAGAGAATCCAGGCGCAAACGGAGCTCATCGTTTGTTAAAAGCATGTCGCGCATCCGAATAAAGGCTTGGATGATTTGAATGTTGATGGCAATGGCACGATCACTATTTAAAATGCTGGAAAGCATGGCGATGCCGTGTTCAGTGAAGGCAAAGGGTCGATAACGGAGTCCGATCTGGTCGGATTTGGAGATCACAATTTGTGATCTCCAAATTTTGTATTCGTCTTCATCGAGCTGAAACATGAAGCCTGGAGGAAAACGGGAGCTGTTTCTTTTGACCGCTTGATTTAATGATCTCGTTTCTACTTCGTACAGGACGGCTAGATCACGATCGAGCATGACTTTTTGACCGCGCAACATGTAAATCTTGGATTCAATTCTTTCAAAGGGAATGAGCTGCATATATATACCGCTGCCATATTTTGAGCGAAAAAGCAAGG
>JAYVTL010000074.1:0-12962 GCA_043788845.1 Candidatus Uhrbacteria bacterium | reverse complement strand
CAGCAGGGGAGGATCCGGATGCGCCACATGCCTAAATAAAAAAACGCTCCGCAGTTGCGGAGCGTTTTTTTGTCGGTCGAGGATTTACAGGGTATGCACGGTCAGCCAAAGTATGACGATACCGATGGCGGGTAGGAAACCGGCGAGCAACCAGGGACGGGTGCGTGCATCGGGTTCAGCTTCGGATTTGGTTAGGGTTTGGAGGATGAGACAGCCGATGATGCCGCTTAACATCCAGCCGAGAAAATTGGTATAGGGAACTCCGCCCCAAAAGCCGGGATGGGCGTATTTCCAAAAGCCGAGGGAAACGGCGGCGGGATCAAGGATGAGGTCTATTCCGACGAGGAAGAAAGTTGTGAGGAGTATGCGCATTTCGATGAGCGGCATAAAGCGCCAGGCGAGTACCCAAGTTGCGATGAGCAAAGGAACCCAGCCGAGCGGGACAGTCCAGGGTGTGATGCCGAATATCAGGGTGCCGAGCGCATTGGAATAGGTGAAATGGCCGTATGGAAAACCTGTGCGCAGGGCGATGGTTTCGATGAGGAAGGCGTAGGCAGAAAGGATGGCGAGGAGATACAGGGCGCGCTGTTTGCCAAGCCATTTGATACAGCCGATAGTCATCGGAATTGCTGAAAGCACCATGAAAAATGGTGCACACATCGGAATGAAGGAAAACCAGGGAGGCATATGCAGGCATTGTACAGGCTGATGGAGCGGTTTACACTCGGTGGATGATGTTATCCATTGAGCGATTACTGAAGATTAGCCGGCCACGTTTTTGGGTGTATGTGTTTGGGCCGTATCTTTTGGGGTGTGCGGCGGCGATTGGGACGCAGACAGGGCGGATTGAGTGGACGATGATTGCGTATGCGATCTTTTTTGCCTTTCCGGCAAATCTTTTAGTGTATGGCGTGAATGATATTTTTGATTATGAGACGGACAAAGACAATCCAAAGAAACAGGGATATGAAGCGTTGGTAAAACCTGCCGAGCATGCGCCGCTGCGCAATGGGATTTTATTTTTTACGATTCCGTTTTTATTTTTGCTGGTGAAGGTTCCCCTACTCGCGCAAGTGGCGATGATTGGATTTTTGTTTTTTTCGATTTTTTATTCCGCGGAACCGATTCGGGCAAAGGCAAAACCGTTTGTGGATTCGCTGTTTAATATTTTGTATGTGTTTCCGGCGGTGTTTGGATTTTTATTGGCTGGGGGGAAACACGTGTCTTGGATGTATGTGGTGGCAGGGTGTTTGTGGTGCATGGGGATGCATGCGTATTCTGCGGTGCCGGATATTGCAGCGGACAGAGCGAATGGGATTGAAACGATTGCGACACGACTGGGCGGGATGCGCACTTTGGCTTTGTGCGGAGCCTTGTATGCGTTTGCGGGCGTGATGGCTTCGATGGCTGGTCTTGGATTAACCGCTTCACTTCTCGCAATTGTGTATGTGGTACTGATTGGGATTTCAATCCGAACGCCGGCGAATAGATTGCATAAGGTGTATCGGTTTTTTCCGATGGTGAATGCGGCGGCTGGATTTATTTTGTTTGTTGCAAGTCTTGGATAGGACCGGAGGTTTTGTCTTTCATCAAGCGTTTCCAGACGAGTTCTGCGCTGATTAAGCAGACAGGCATGCCGATGCCGGGATTGGTATTGGCGCCGACATAATACAAGTTGTCGACTTTTTTGCTGATATTGTTTGGACGAAAGAGTGCGGTTTGCATGAGGGTGTGTGCCAAGCCGAGGGCGGTTCCTTGATAACTGTTATAGCGTGAGACAAAATCTTTGGCGCAGAAAAATTGTTTGAATTCCACACGCTGGCGGAGATTTGGAATTTTCATTTCGCGTTCAAGAGTTGTGAGAACTTGGTCGCCATAGGTTTCGAGATCTTGATCGGAATAGTCGAGACCGGAGGCGATGGGAACGAGCACGAACAGATTTTCTTTGTCGACTGGAGCGACGGACGGATCGGTCACGCTGGGAGCGCAGACATACATGGAAGGGTCGGTGGGCCATTTTGGATCGTCGAAGATTTCTCCAAAATTCTTTTTCCAGTCTTTGGAGAAGAGAAGATTGTGATGCGTGAGCTCCGGAATGCGGCCGTCGATTCCGAGATACATGATGAAAGCGGAGGGCGCGAGCACGCGTTTTTTCCAATAGGCGTCTGAGTGTTCGCGAGCTTCGGGTGGAAGCAGAGCGGTTTCGGTGTGATGGATGTCAGCATTGGAAATGACGATGTCGGCAAGGATTTTTTCCCCGCTTTCGAGTTCGACGCCGATGGCGTGATTGTTTTCGAGCAAGATTTTTGCAACGGGTGCATTCGTGCGAAAGGTGACGCCATGTTTGGATGCGATTGCGACAAGGGCTTCGATAATTTTATAAATGCCGCCCATGGGATAAAACACACCCATATTGAAATCGATGTGGCTCATGATGTTGTAGAGCGCAGGTGTATTGAAAGGTGAACTTCCGAGAAAGACCAAGGTGTATTGCATGATCTTTTGGATTTCATCGGAATGAAAATAGCGACGGACATAGCGATCCATGCTTTGAAAGACCGAGAGCTTGCGGCCTTCAATCATGGTGTCGCGATTCAAAAAATCCAAGATTGAATCATAGTTTTTGTACATGAAACGATCTTTGGCAATGGTGTATTGATAGGCGGCAGATGCAAGATAGTCGCGGAGTTGTTGGCCAGAACCGGGTTCGAGTTGTTCAAAGGTGGGAATATCTTTTTCCAGATCAGAGGTGAGATCGACGACAAGGGGTGAGATGCCATTTTTTTCTACATCTTTAAAAAAGATGCGATAGGAAGGTGAAAGTTTTTTGAGATCCAAATGGTCTTCGACACGCTCCCCCATCAGGCGAAAAAATTGTTCGAAGACATCGGGCATCAAATACCAGGATGGGCCCATGTCAAAGGTATAGCCGTCTTTTGAAAAAACGCTTGCGCGGCCGCCACAGGCTTCATTTTTTTCGACGACCGTGACGTCATAACCTGATTTTGCGAGCAAACAGGCCGAACCAAGTCCGCCAAAACCGGAACCGATGATTACCACGCTTTGTTTCATATAGCTTACACCTTACGCGAAGCCCAAAAGGAAATCCAGACTTTTTCAAGCAGGTTGGTACGGACGCGGCGGACAAAGATATTGAAGTTCGCTGATTCAATTTTGCGCAAAATGGCGCGATAGAGATCGCTGGCGATGTATACGGCGGAGCGGCCGGATGGATTCAAGAATGAAATGCCGCGATTGGCTTCTTCGTATAAAGCATCGGCGCGGGCGATTTCGAATTGCATGAGTTTTTTGAAAGACGAAGTGACGCGATGTTGTTTCAAGTCGTCTTCTGACACATTGAATTGTTTTAGGTCTTGCTGTGGCAGATAGATGCGGCCGCGGGTTTCATAGTCTTCACGGATGTCGCGGAGAAAATTAGTGAGTTGCATGGCATAGCCGAGTTTTTTGGCATAGGCCAAAGCGGATGGGTCGGAGTAGCCGATGATATGGGACATCATGAGACCGACGACGGCGGCGGAGCCATACATGTACTTTTCTAAATCTGCGTAGGTGGCGTAGCGATCGACGGTCACGTCTTGCAGCATGGCATCCAAAAAGTCTTCTGAATATTCAAACGGAATGTGGTAGAGATGAAAGACTTCTGCGGTTGCGAACAAGACGGGATGCGTTGCGTTGCGTGAGATATAGGCATCGTGCCACTGGGTTTTCCATTCTAATAAAGCTTGTTTTGGATCTTTGGTGGGATTGTCGACGAGTTCGTCGGGGATGCGGAAGAAGGCGTAGAGCGCATAGGTGGCATTGCGCATGGAAACAGGAAAAGAGCGCGTGGCATGGGCATAGCTTTTGCCGTGCGTTTCTAGATAGCTGCGACATTGCGCGAATGCCTGGTCGAGACGAGAGGGGCTCATGCGGTGCGAGTGCGAATATAGGTGACGAGGGCGAGCAATTCTTGCTTGGTATTTTTTGGCAGATTGGCTTTTTGTATGGCGCACGCGGCGGCGTCGAATTGGGCATGCATGAGATGCTGACCGTGGGCGAGGGCGCCGGAGGTTTTGAGTAAGTTCTCAATGCGTGGGCGATCTTTTTCTGACAAAGCGCTGCCGAATAATTTTGCGAGTTCTTTTTTTTGTGAGCTTGTTCCGTGATCGTAAATGTATTGGGTGAAGACGGTATGCCCGCGATCGGCGAGGTCGGAGAAGACGGTTTTGCCGAGTTGCTTGGCGGAAAGGGTGAGATCAAACATGTCATCTTGAATTTGAAAGGCGAGGCCAAGGGCGATTCCAAAGGCTTCGCAAAAGCGTTCAATGCTGACTGGCGCATTGGCGAGCGCAGCGCCGATTTGCATGGGGCGGACGAAGGTATAACTGGCGGTTTTCAAGCGCATTTTTTCATCGACGAGTTGCGAGGTGGCGGACATGCGCGTCATGAGATCGACATCAAGCATTTGGCCGATGACGACTTCATCGACCATGCTGTAAAAATGTGAGGCGGCAGGTGAGGGTGTTTTGACGGCTGAAGCGATGAGTTGGGTTGTCCAGGCAAAGATCAAATCGCCGAGCAGGATGGCTTGGCCTTCTGCGATATGTTCGAGGTCGCCGCGGCGTTTTTGTTGTGCGAGACGGGTGGCGACGGCGCGATGGACGGTGGGAATGCCGTGGCGTGAGGTACCGCGATCAATGACATCGTCATGCATGAGACCAAAGACATGAAAGAGCTCGAGGGCGGCGAGTGCATCCAAGATGGTGCGTGATTTTTTTCCGCCAAAAGCTTGATACATGGTCCAGGCGAGATAGGGCCGGACGCGTTTGCCACCGGAGAGGACTAATTTGGCGGCATATTCGACGATGTCTTTGACGTCTTGGTCGCTGGTAAGCCCGCTTGAGGCATGCATCCGCGCATCTAGAACGGTGGTCAGATGTGGATCAAAAACTTTGCGGAAGGCCTGGATTGTCTGCATGGGAATTGGATATAGGCTAGCAGGTTCAACAAAAAATCAAAAGAGTGGGGTAAAACCAGATTTGCGTATCAGCTGGTATACAAACCAAAACGCTCGGGACGATGTCCCGAGCGTTTTGGTTTGAGGTACCTTGTTTGAGATGTTATTTGTTTCCGATATTTACACCCATGGCTTGAAAGGCTTTGAGCACTTCGAGCGGGGTTACGAAAATGACGGTGTTAGAATTCATGTTGCCAACATCGTTAATGGTGTTGAGGGTACGTAAATGCAAGGCACCCGCACTGGAAGACAGAATGTCAGCGGCTTTGCGAAGGTTATCGGCAGCGGCGAGTTCACCTTCTGAATTGATGATGACGGCGCGCTTTTCGCGTTCGGCTTCGGCTTGTTTGCCGATGGTGCGCTTCATGTCTTCGGGTAAGGAGATGTCTTTGAGTTCGACGGCTTGGATGGCGATGCCCCAGGCGGTGGCGTGGACAGCGATCAATTCTGCAATGCGAGTGGAGGCCTGGTCGCGTTCGGAGAGGAGTTCGTCGAGGCTTAATTCACCACAGACATTGCGCATGGTGGTTTGGGCGAGTTGGGAGGCGGCATTCCACACGCTCTCGACTTCGATGACGGACTTGGCGACATCGACGACGCGATAGTACATGACGGCATTGATTTTGCAGGAGACGTTGTCGCGGGTGATGGCGTCTTGATATGGGACTTCGACGGCTTTGACGCGGGTGTCGACTTTCGTCATCGATTGGAAAATTGGTAGAACCAAGCGCCAACCTGGGTCGACCATACTTGAGTAGCGACCGAAAGTGAACTTTACGCCGCGCTCGAATTGGTTGACTTGGCGGATGGAGATGAGCAGGAGGAGAGCCACGAAAATGGCGAAGAAATAAAGCATATGGAGGCAGGTTATACCTCCTAGTACCCGGACGCAACCCGGCTTGGTATTATCTGGGTATATGAATATTCGGGCTTTTTTCTTGATGGCGGTGGTGTCGGTTGGGGTATTGGTGGGACAGGTGACGCAAGCGGCGGTATTGGTGTTTGCGCCGGACCGATCGACTATAGTGGCTTCGAGCTTGAGTGTGCCGGCGGATGGGTTTCATACAATTACGGTGACGGTGGCGGTATTGAGTACCTCGAGCACGGCCATGGCGAATTTGCCGGTGACGTTGAATGTTGATGTGCCGGGCGTGTCGGTGACGCCGACGGTGGCGACGAGCAATAGTTCGGGACGCGCGTCGTTTACGCTGATGTCGACGGCGCAAGTGGATTTGAATCTTCAGGCCTTGGTGAATGGAGTGGCCATTCTCGCAACGAAAAATGTTTCGTTTACGTTGCCGCAGGTGGTGTCGCCGATTTTGAGTTCGATGGTGGTGTCGGCGAGTGGAGCGTTGTCGGATGGGTTTGAGACGGTCGGGGTGGTGGTGACGGCGATGGATCCGAGCGGGAATAGAATCAAAGGCGTACCGGTGAGTTTGGCGTTTTCTCCAGCGGGGGCGAGTGTGGCGCCAGCGCAATTGCTGACGAATGCGAGTGGCACGGCGAGTTTCAAGCTCACCTCGTTGGTGGAGAGCGATACCTTGTTGCGAGCGACAGTTGGTGGAACGGTGCTGGAGCAGATTGAGCATTTGGTGTTTACGGCGCCGGAGCCAGTGTCAGATACATTGTCAGAAATGACGACGGCGCAAACGAGTGTGGTGGCAAATGGCATGGACGCGGCGACGGTGCGGGTGGTGGCGCGCGATGCGGCGGGGCGGAGTTTGGCCAATCGCAAGGTGCGTTTATTTTCTGATACAGGTTCGGCGGTGATTACACCGGCGCTGCGGACGACGGGGAAGGATGGGGTGGTGACGTTTGCCGTGAGTAGTTTTTTTTCGGGGGTGACGTATGTGCGGGCGTTTATTGATAGTGAACCGTTGATTCGTGAATTGAAGTTGACGTTTACAGCGGCGCCGGTGATCAAGATGCCCGTGATTGACCCGGCGAAGGTGTCGGTGAGCTTGAGCACGGCGACGATTGCGCCATCGGTGTTGCCGGCGGATGCGATGAGTACGTCGACGATTACGGTCAAAGTTTTAAATGGGAAAAGCGAGCCGTTAGCTGGGAGAACGGTGTGGGTGGTGGCTTCGGATCCAGCGGCGGCGAGTGTGGTGCCGGACTCGATAGCGACCGATAGCCAAGGCTTGGCTCGCTTTGCGGTGACCTCGATGGTGGCCGGGCCGGTGATGTTTGAAGTCACGGTTGATGGTGTGCGTTTGCAGAAACGGCCGTATGTGACGGGGGTGGCCGTGGGGACTTGTGTCATGGTGCATAACCATTTGTTTAAACTCGAGAACGATCCACCGGTCTATTATATTGGGCGTGATTGTCGGCGACATCCTTTTCCTGATGAGGCGGTGTACCACTCTTGGTATGAAGATTTTTCACAGGTACAGACGGTGGCGCCGTCTTTTCTCGCTAGCTTTGTGTTGGGGAAGACGGTGGCGTTTAGACCGGGGAGTTTGGTGCGCTTTGAAGGTTCGCCTAAGGTGTATGCGGTGGCCGCCGATTTTAGCTTGCGCTGGATTAGCTCGGAAGAAATTGCCACGGCTTTGTATGGTACCGCTTGGAGCCAGCAGATCAGCGTGATTCAAGATGCGTTGTTTTTGAACTATAGCTTTGGAAATTCGATTGCCAAGGCGACCGACTTTTCACCGAGTGCGGTGCAAGCTGCTGCCGTAACTCTAGATTAGAGGGTACACTTGTTGCATGCCGCTACAACTTGGCTGCGACATTGTGCACATTCCTCGCTTTGGGGAACGGATCCGGGTGGGAGGAGAAGTTTTTTTAGCTACAATTTTTAGCGCGCAAGAAAGCGATGGCGCGAGTTTAGAACGGTTGGCCGGGATGTTCGCTGCCAAGGAAGCGGCGTGTAAGGCGCTGGGGATCCCGGCGGGACAGTGGTTGCAGCTGCAGATCTCGCGCGAAGAAAATGGGGCGCCACGGCTACGAGTTACCACTCCTGGTATGATAGAGGGCGAGATCAGCGTTAGCATTTCTCATGATGGGGAATATGCTTTCGCGGTCGTTGCTCTATGAATCTCCTCGACTTTTTTACAACAGCGGTTCGACAATTTCCCAATCGGTTGGCAATTGAGATGCGGCCGCGCTATCGCACGGTGCGTTGGACGTATGCCATGCTTGGCGCTCAAGTGGCGGCATTGGCGGCGCGTTTGGAGCGTGAGGGGGTGATGCCGGGCGACCGGGTTTTATTGTATGGGATCAATTCGCCACATTGGATGGCTGGTTTTTTTGCGATTTTGGCGCGCGGGGCGGTGGTGGTGCCGCTGAATCCGCAGAGTACGCCGAAGCAATTGGATGGGATTGTGGCGTCGAGTGAACCGAGGATGTTGTTGAAGTCGCGACGCATCCCGTGGCTGGCGGCGCCGATTCAGACGTTGGATATTCAAAGCGTGACCGAGGATCCAGAGCCGATGCATTTGTCGATGGAGAGTTTGCGGGTGCCGCCGATTGAAGCGGGGGCATTGGCAGAGATTGTGTATACGTCGGGGACAACGGGAGCGCCAAAGGGAGTGATGCTGACGCATGCGAATTTATTGGCGAACTTGGCGGCCTTGTCCCAGGTGGTGCCGTTGGCAGAGACGGATCATATCATCAGCATCATTCCCCTCTTCCATATGTATGGGCAGATGACGAGCATGTTGTATCCGATGAAGTTTGGGGCGGCGGTGACCTTTGTGCCGTCGTTGGGGTCCAAGATGATTTTAGAAACGTTTCGCTATACGCGAGCGACGCATTTGGCGGCGGTGCCAGAATTTTTGAAAACGATTATGCAACGCTTGGATGGTCGCTTGGCGGAGCATGGTTTGTCGCCGATATTGCATTCAACTTTGCTCGAACGAATGCCCTTGGGCGTGCGTAGATTTTTGGGAGCGCCAATTCGCGCACGTATTTCGAAATCGCTGATGAAGATTGCGAGCGGTGGTGCGCCGCTTGATCCAGAGGTGGAACGGATGTGGCGACGCTTGGGGTATGAGGTGTATCAGGGCTATGGGTTAACCGAGACCAGTCCCCTACTGACGACCAATCGACCCAATGATTTCAAGGTGGGAACGGTGGGTAAGCCGGTGCCAGGGGTGGAAACGCGCATTTCAACGGATGGTGAATTGCAGGTGCGCGGACCCAATGTGATGAAAGGTTATTATCGTGATGCAGAAAGAACCGCGGCCGCGTTTGATGGGGAGTGGTTTAAAACTGATGATGGCGCCAAGGTGGATGCGGATGGTTTCATTTCTATTTTTGGTCGGCGTAAGTATATGATTGTGGGTGATGGTGGCGAGAAGGTTTTTCCAGAAGATATCGAAGAGGTGTTGAACCATTT
The DNA here is from genome assembly GCA_043788845.1 of Candidatus Uhrbacteria bacterium. GTDB lineage: Bacteria > Patescibacteriota > Patescibacteriia > 2-12-FULL-60-25 > 2-12-FULL-60-25 > JADZEJ01. Next base: position 3,603 of record JAYVTL010000074.1, on the reverse strand, counting down.
ACCAGGAGTAAAGGACAGCGCGGTGGTGGGAGTGAAGAAGAATAATCGGATGGTGATTAGTGCCGTGTTATTGGCGGATGACGTGAAGATCGATGAAGTGATTGAAGAAGCAAATGCGCATTTGGCTTCGCATCAGCAAATATTATTGGGAGTACGTTGGCCGGAGGCGGATTTTCCACGATCGGCGACGCAGAAGATTAAGAAGGAAGAAGTGATGCGGTGGTTATTGCAACAAGATGAACCGGCGAGTGCGAAGAAAGAACAGACGGGAACGATAACGCCGTTCATGCGGATCTTGGCCCAAGTGACCAAACGAAATCCGCGCGAGATTTTGCCCGAGACCAAGCTGGTGACCGACTTGCACTTGGATTCATTGCTGCGGATTGAATTGGTGAGTCAGGTGGAAGAAGAATTGGGTGTGGAATTGGAAGAGAAAGCGATTACTGGCAAAACCACGGTAGAAGAAGTGGAACGGATGTTGGCCAGCCAAGCTGGCAAAGCGCCGACTTTGGTGAAATATCCGCGTTGGTCGAATCGGGCGGTGTTTCAAAAAATGCGGCCGTTGTTGCAAAGCGCATTATTGTTTTGGTGGTTGCGACCGTTTGTGAAATTGCGGATTGAAGGGCAGGAACATTTGGCGCAGTTGGAAGGTCCGGTGATTTTTATGCCAAATCATCGCAGCTATGTTGATCCTTCGTTGCTACTGCAAGCGCTCCCGGTGACTATTCGACGGAAATTGGGAATCGCGGCTGGGGTCGATGTGCTGTATACAAAATTTTCTTGGGTGGCGTGGCTGGCGGACTTGGTGTTTAACTCGTATCCGTTTCCAACCGAGGTTTATGAGAATATTCGACCCGGGTTGGAATATACGGGGCGCTTGTTGGATGATGGCTGTTCCATTTTAATTTTTCCAGAAGGACAGGTGTTGCGGAGCGGGGCGCAGATGAATCACTTAAAAGCTGGTGCGGGGGTGATCGCCTGTGAAATGCAGGCGACCGTGGTGCCGATGGTGGTATTGGGCATTGAAAAGCTAATGAAACCGGGGCAGATTATTCCGCGGCGACGGGGGCCAGTGACGGTACGGATTGGGGAGCCGTTGCACTTCTCGTATACCGAAGATTATGGGCAGGCGACGGAGCGGATTGAGCAAGCGATGAAGAAGTTAATTGAGAAATAGAAAGCGTGTAAAGCAAACCCTTGACAAAATCAAGGGTTTTGTATATATTTATGAGTCGTTCTTTTCTCACAACCCCCTGGAGGCACATGGCCCAACAACAGATTGAAATTGATGTCGGACAGATTCAGCTTTTGTTGACTAGCTGCTTGATCCTGATGATTGGCATCGCGGGCTTTGCTCACGTGGTGGGTGGGGCGGCGTGGTCGGGGCGAGTGGTTCGCCTCTACTGGCGTGTGCTGCGAGCCATGGTCGGGTATCCGATCTTGTGGATGGGCCAGCTGATCGGGCGGGTGGGGACGGCGATTGTCGCACGGGGCGGCGGTCGGACGGGTGGGGCAGCTCATGGAGGCCGACGTCGGCCCTAGCATAACGGACATGGAGATACTCTCTCCCTCTGTCCGTTTTTTTATTGTGAGAACAAAATATAAATAATGCTTCAAAATATAGATTTTCGCGTGGGTCCTGCCACCGCTTGCACTTTTCAAAAACTTTTTACAAAAGATTTTTAAAAAGTACTCGACGGTGTCACCCACGCTCACTATATTGGTTGGGGGCAGGCGGACTGACTGACTGACTGACTGACTGACTGACTGACTGACTGACAGATTGGTACCTATCAACAATTCCCTGAGCGGAGCAGCAGCGGAGTCGAAGGGTGGAGCGATCGGTCGGAGTCCTTCGACTGCGCTACTGCTCCGCTCAGGAAGTTGGAGAGGATTACGGTCATTGCGAGGTACGAAGCTATCTCATATCGATATGTCGATCGGGAGTGAGGTTGCTTCGTGCCTCGCAATGACAAGGGTTGGGAATTTTCGCAATGACGAAAGAAAAAGAATACGGTTCTCACCAATTCGGTGAGCATCATCTACATGAAAAACCTAGCGATGGGCCTGGGGTAGGGTGTTGTTGTCAGAAATGGCATAGGTGGGCGTGCTACACTTGGGCGGATGGGATTTGAATCACCGATGCCGGGTGCGGCAAAAAAGACGCCGAGCTTTCTGGAGAAAATCAGGAAGGCGGTTGATCGTGTGCCTAAGAGTGTGCGGGCGGCGGCGTTGGCGGGTGAGCAGTTGTTGGGTGGAGGTGGGGACGAGATGAAGGATTTAGCTGAGGCGCAGCAAATGCAACAAGAGCAGATGGAATTGGAACATGATCAATTGGCAAGTATTGAGCAGAGCAAACTGGCATCGGCGGAACGGGCGGGGTTGGTGAAACGAGCCGATGCTTTTGCCAAGACGCGTGCGGAGCTACTGACTCCCCTGCCGCGGGTGACGGTGGATGTGGGTGGAGGGTTTGCTGGTCTGGATGCACAGATGTTGACGAGCATCACCGAGAGCCCGGCACAGAGCGTGTACCTGAAAGCGGGTGCAGAGATGTTTCCGAGCGATGAACAGCTGGGAAAATTCACCATGAGCAAACCGACGGTGCTGCTGAATGCAGGGGCATACTATACGCATTTGCCAGAACATCCGTGGATGATTCTCGCAAAGAAAATTCAGCCGAAGATGGAGACAGTGCAAGAGGCAGAGGCCGCCTTGTCGGAGTTCAAAAAATTTCAAATGACGCAGGGTGAACCACACCTGCATGATGTGTTAGCAGAGGCTGAAGCAAGTCTGCTGAAACGGCGTGAGGCGTTGCGGCAAACTGAAACGGCTTCCTAGACAGGGGGAACTTTGAAGCCTACAGTGTAGACATATGTTTTCTGCTTTTTTTATTGCGGCGATACAAGGGTTGGGCATTTGTCTTTTTTTGGGAGCGATTGTTACCTTCTTGATTACGGGTTTGCGCGATGAAAAGACGCGTTCGCATGCTGTCTATTTATCAGTGGCGTTGATTGGGGCAGCGGTTTTTTATCTGTCTTCGCATGCGATACCGAGCGGGGCGCAGTTTCCGACTTTTTTGAAAACCTATGGACCGGGTGAAGGACCAGCTATTCCACTGGCAAACTTGATGGAGTTTTTTGGGCGAATGCAGACAATGGAACGTGTGACCGATATTGCGCGTGACCCAGCGGCGGTGCCCGTGAGTACGAGTTCGACTGAACGGGTGGTTGAATTGAATTTGACGGCGAAAGAAGTGATTGGCGAAATGGCGCCGGGAGTTCAATTTAATTATTGGACGTTTGATGGGACGGTGCCGGGACCGCTGTTGCGGGTGCATGAAGGCGATGTAGTGAAACTGACCCTCAAGAATGATCCCACGAGTATTCATCATCACAATATTGATTTGCATGCGGTGACGGGGCCGGGTGGTGGAGCGGTGGTAACAGATGTAGCGCCAGGCGAAACAAAAACCGTGACATTTAAAGCAATGAATCCGGGATTGTTTGTGTATCATTGCGCGAATATGAATCCAGCGACACATATGGCGCATGGGATGTATGGCATGATTTTGGTGGAGCCAAAGGGAGGCTTACCGCCGGTTGA
>JAYVTL010000073.1:0-3857 GCA_043788845.1 Candidatus Uhrbacteria bacterium | reverse complement strand
GGATGTCCCTCCACCAGTCGTTGAACTCGAGGAGTTCGTCGGTGGATTGCGTACCTGGCGCGTAGAGGAAGGCGTCGGGTTCTTCCAAGAAGACGGTTTGTATCAAGACTTCTTGTGCCGTGTCGCGACGCAGCTGTTCGATGGCGGCGAGGCCATTTTCGAGATGCGCACGCCATTGGGTTTCGACGTGTTGCGATACATAGGGCAAGAAGGGGAGCCGGATGGCTCCGTGGTTGGCTTCGAGGAAGGTCGAGATGAAGTAGCGTGACCGGTGGTCAAACTCTTCGTCATCGTCATGGTCATTGCTGTCTTCATGTATACGACGAAGGTCGGTGGCGCGGGCGAGATGTTTGAGCAGGTAGCCACGTGTTTCGATGAAACGCTTGAGGTCTTCGCAGGCGCTTTCCATGGCATCGAGGCCATTGGCTTCGATGGGAAGCGCGAGGCCTTGATCCCAGAGCTCGGTTCGTAGTTCGAGCTGATCGGCGATGGGGAGCAATTGAGCTACGGCTGACAGGCGAGCTGGCATGGTGCCATGTTTGAGCACTTGTTCGCCGTGGGCGAGAATGGCTTCGCATTGACCGATGCTGTCGATGTCGATGCGACCGACGATGGCATAGCGACGTGCGAGTCGCAGAGACCCTGGCACGAGACTGACCGTGAAGGCTGGTTGGCCGTCGCTGGTTTTGGTCTTGAGCAAGGTGTCGGCGCTGATGGAGGCCGCGATGCTGGCGCCTGATGGATCGGTCCAGTTGAAGATGAAGCCGTCCAGCGGATCTTTGGCTGGAGTGGCCAAGATTTCGAGCTGGAAGTTGGCGAGATCTTTGAAGGCCTGGTTGAGATCCATCACTTCGAATTGGGCAACGGCAGCGCGGACGCTGCGGAGACCAGTGGTGAGACGCCGTGAGATGCTGTAGATGGGGCGTTCACTACTGTCGAAATGATGCATTGAATCTTGATGATTGCGGGTTACATGGGTCGAGGCCGGAGCCAGTCGTTGGAAGAAGGTCCAGATTTTTGACAGGCCGGATTGGTCGAGTTTGAGCTCGCTGCGAACCGTGCCGTTGAGGCCGGACAGAGTCTGAACTGGAGTCAGGCGATGCACGAGCGGCGCCTGGTCTTCATCGGCAACGAGGCCGAGAGCGGCTTCGAGCGAAGTCTGGTGTTGCTCATTGAGTACGAGGTGCACCAGACGCACATGGGCCTTGACCCACAGCTGGGGATCAGAGGCGCTGAGTAGCTGACGATGCAGACGTTCGGTGCGGGTCTCGATCAGTTCAACCAGCCACTCTTCGTCTTGGCGGAGCCAGGGTTTGGCTGACGCGATGAAACGAGGGTGGAGGAAGACGGTGGTGGTATTGGCGACGACTCCTTCACGGATGTGTCCAACCCAACGTCCGTCATGACCGAGGATCCAGCGAGCTTTAAACAAGCTTTTGGGTGCGAGGTTTGGAGTCATGGCTTACTCCTGCGGTGTGGGTTGTGAAAGGCCTTGACCTTTGATGGTTAACGGCTTGTTCGCCGTCGAGGTCTAAGGAAACAAACTACCGGAAGATGGGCTAGTTGTCAATCATTTGACGGCGAAAAAGAAAGACCCACCGCGAAGAGGATGGGTCTGGTGGGGGGAGAACTACCAAGGTTGGCGGGGGTCATCGCCCCATTGCAGGCGGACCGTGGCGTCGATTAGTTTGGCATGGAGATCTTGGTTGGTGTGGATTTCTTGATTGAAGATGCGTTCGGTGCGGTCGCTCCTGAGGGCATCGCGGCAGATGGAGAACAGCTCGTTATTTGAGAGCTCTTGGAATACTTGCTGGCCGAGTTCGTTTGGAGTTTTGAGCTGGGTTAGCTTGGGATTGGTGCGGATGACCATGATTAGACCTTCGAACAGAGCTAGGTCCATGACGAGGCAGGCGCGGCGCCAAGCGGCGAGCAGATTGGGCTCGAGGCGTTGCAGGGCGGCCAGCATGGCGGTCAGCAAGCTGACAGGATCAGACGGGGGTTCATTCGTATGGTTTGGGTCGGGGTGCTCGATGAAATGAGGACCGACGCCGAGCTGCAAAGTGGGTTGATAGGTGATCATGAGAACCTCCGAGTGCGGGATGTGGAAAAGATCTCGCTGCAGTAGAACATTGTTTGAAGAAAAAAGAAATATGGAAAATAAAAACCCCGGCGGGTGGCCGGGGTTTTTACATGGTGGACGCTGTGGGATTCGAACCTACGACCTTCCCGATGTAAACGGGTTGCTCTAACCAACTGAGCTAAGCGTCCGTCAAGTTGTGAGCATATCCTACACCATGGGTTGGAAATGGCCACCCTATGATATCCTATTGGCATGTCATTGATTGTTACGGCGCTGGGAACGGGAGTATGTGCGGATACGCCGCATACCAAGTCTTCACGTCAACCACCGGGGTTTTTAGTGGAGGTGGATGGGTTATATTTGTTGTTTGATTGTAGCGAAGGTATTCGGTTTCGTTTGAAGGAGGCGGGCGTGTCGCCATCTTTGGTGACCCATGTGGCGGTGAGCCATGCGCATCCTGACCACGCGGCGTTGCCGCAATTTATTCAGGCAAAGTTTTGTGGACATTTATTTGGTGAGCGTGATCCGCGTTCAACCAAGTTAAGGATTTTTTTGCCGAAGATTTTAGCGCGTGATTGGCCGCAAGTATGGAATTGGCATCAACCAGAAAATGACGGGGGATATTGGAATGAATTTGCGCCAGAAATTGTGGGAATGGAAGATGGCTTTGAAGAAGAGTTGGCGCCGGGCGTGTTGTTGAAAGCGGTGCATGTGTACCATGGGTTTGGAAAACATCCGGCGATGGGATTTCGGTTGACGACCAAGCATGGGGTGATTGCGTATACTGGAGACACGGGCGTCTGTGAGGGTATTCGAGTTCTCGCACAGAGTGCGGATTTGTTGATTGCAGATTGTTCGACGCAGGTGGGTCAGGAGTATACCGGTGGGTATGGGCATATGGGGCCAAAGCAATGTGGAGATTTGGCGTTGAAGAGTGGGGCGAAGAAATTGTGGTTGACGCATTATTTTGATTTTGATGCACCAGATGTGATTATGGCTGAAGTGCGGAATGGTGGATTTTTTGGTGAAGCTAAACTCGCGCAGGATGGTGATCGCGTGGTATACTCGGCATAGAATTTTTTATATGATTACACGCATCTTGATTGGTTTAGTGTTAATTGTGGTCGGCTTTGTGTTTGTGTGGAAGACACGCAAGTTTATCGAGACGTTTGGATCTATTCCTTGGGCGGATGCGAAGTTGGGTGGTGGAGGGACAAGTTTGATGTATAAGGCGATTGGGATTTTTGTGATTTTGATTGGTTTTTTGTGGGCGACGAATTTATGGAATGTGTTTTTGGAAGCCACCTTGGGATCAATTTTTCCAAAGCAACAGATCACGCAATAGCGTATGCACGTACGGAGCGGCACGGAACTTATTAATCCCTTCAAGTTGCTTGAGCGCGTTGGTATTCGTGAAGGGCAACAGGTGGCGGACTTGGGTTGCGGGGCATTGGGTCATTTTGTTTTTCCGGCGGCACAATTTGTGGGTGGGAATGGGCGGGTATTTGCGGTGGATATTCAAAAGAGTGTGCTTGAACATATTGAACGTGGGGCCAAGCAACAACAATTTTGGAATGTGTATCCGGTTTGGTCAGACATTGAAGTGTTAGGTGCGACACGGATCGACCATGCTTCACTTGATTTGGTATTATTGATTAATAATTTGTATCTCGCACAAAATAGGGAGCAGATGGTGAAGGAGATGGCACGGATGACTAAGCCGGGTGGAAGAATCGTGGTGGTGGAGTGGAAGCCGGTGAAGAGTCCGTTAGGGCCG
>JAYVTL010000072.1:0-2821 GCA_043788845.1 Candidatus Uhrbacteria bacterium | reverse complement strand
CGCTACCGTATACGCTATGTTTCATATCGAAGATGTTCTTCAGCTCCGCGAGAACGAACACGTTGAGTTGATCGTGCGTCGCCATATTGCGACCTTGATCCCCAAGCTCCTGCTCGCCATTGTGCTAATTGTTTTGCCATTTTTCTTGCTCTTCCCACTCTTTGGCCTGGGTTTGCTTGGAGTGATTGTCTTTGGTGGCGCCGTCTTATTTGGCATTGGTCTGGCCGTTCGCACCTTTTTACTGTGGGACGCCGATGTGTTCATCGTCACGTCTTTTCGCGTGCTCGATGTGGATCAAAAAGGCATGTTCGCACGCTCGGTCGCCGAAGCCCAACTTTCAAATATCCAAGATATTTCTTGGAAACGCACCGGCATGTTCGAAACCATTTTTCGCATGGGGACATTGACGGTTCAAACCGCTGGTTCAACCACCGCCATGAATGCAACCAAGGTTTCAAGTCCAGAAAAAATCGCCGACTTCATCAACGAATTTCGTCATGCTGCACCCCCAAAGAAAGCATCCAATATCGATCCGGCCAAGCATGACAAATTAAAATCGATCATTGAACTCTTAAAAGGTTTTTCAGAAGAAGAGCTGGTGCGCATTGAAATGATTTTGAAACAGCGTGAACGCGCCGTGGTTACGGAAGCTTTCCTAGGCAGCGAGGACAAAGACGAAGCGGACGTTACGGACGAGAAGTGATATCATGAGCGCCATGCACCAGCGGGGAACCGAATCTGCCTCAAAAACTTCCGGCTGGAAGAATGTTTTGCGCTGGCCAGCCTTCTTGCTCGCGAATGTTGTCGTCTTTGCTCTGGTCGGCATTTCCACCGTTCGTGAAACCTACCGTGGCTGGTCGGTTGATCAAGAAATCCACACCCTGCAAGCCCAAGCCGACACCCTCGAAGGTCGCAAATCCAAACTACTCGAATTAGCCGGCACCCTCGCCTCCGACCAACAAGTCGAACTCGAAGCCCGCCGCCGCCTGGGTTGGAAAAAAGACGGTGAGCAGGTTTTTGTGCTAACCGGCTATCATCCAAGCTCGACCTCCGCCCTTGGCGCAGCTGAACTCGGCATACCAGACGAACCAGCGCCCAAATCCATCCCCAGCCAGTGGTTTGATTATTTTATGCATCCAAGCAAGAATTGAGCCTATGAAAAAACTCCTCATCGGAATCCTGGTTGCGCTGTTCTTAAGTCTCTCGAGCGCCGCTCTTGCCTATCAGGTCTATATCAAACGCAGTGACAATACCGTGGTACGCACTATCGGCGCGATCTTGCCGGTGGCCAAACTAGGCTGGCATACCATTTCTTACGGTCAATTTCTCGAGAGTCGCGATACGCTCAAAACATATCTAGCTTCACCAGCGGCCAAGCTTCAGCAGCAAACAGCAGAATATACACCAACCCTAGAACGCCAAGCCACCGTCGATCGCTTATTGCGTGACGCCGCGATCCAAGAATACGCCGATGCCCACCAGATCATGGTCAAAGACGAAGAAGTGCGCGAGCAATTCACCTCCATGGTCAATACTGCGAGCTCCACCGGCAACGTTTCGCAATTTCTCGCCGATAATTTTAACTGGACCGAGGAGCAGTTTCGCGCCAATATCGTGCGCCCCATGATGATTGAAAGTAAAGTCGCGGCCACCTTCTCCACCTCAACCCCACAAAATCTAGAACAACTCCAAAGCTATCTCGCAGATCGTTTAAAGAAGGACGATGTCAAAGTCTATTTGAAGTTCTAAACCTTGCATCCGTCATGGCAATCTGATAGTCTCTCGGCACGTCAGATCGGCTGTCTGTCACCCTCCGATAGCCCGCTGCGACGACTCGGCGGGTATCGTATAGTGGCTATTATATGAGCTTCCCAAGCTTAGGAGAGGGGTTCGATTCCCCTTACCCGCTCCATCGAGCTCAGCTCGACACAATCGAGCTCAGCTCGGTCAGGCCAATTTAGCTCAGCTGGTAGAGCAATGCTTTCGTAAAGCAGAGGTCCCGGGTTCGACTCCCGGAATTGGCTCCAGAAAAAAAAGCTCCGCACACGCGGAGCTTTTTTTATTTCATGCTAAGATGCCGCCCTATGATTCAGGCCTGTGGAAAACTTTTTTCAGCTGTTTTGGTCGGAATCGTTATCATTGCCACTTCGCCCGTAGCTTTTGCCAAGTCGCCACCCCTCCAAAAAGGCAGCGCGTCGTGGTATCGTAATCGCGGTTGTTTGTGTGCGGCCTCGCCAGATTATCCCAAGGGCACCAAACTCCGCGTCACCGTCGTCGGTTCCAATAAATCCATGGTGGTGCGCGTCAACGATTACGGTCCCAACCGCCGTCGCTTTCCCACGCGCGCCATCGACCTCGACGCCGTTGCCTTTCGCCAGCTCGCGCCCTTGAGCCGCGGTCTCATTCAAGTCCTCGTCGTCCCGATCCCTTCATGATTACTCTCGAGAACGTCACGAAAACCTATCCACCCGATGTCCAAGGTCTGCGTGGAATTTCTTTGAATATCAAACCCGGTGAATTTGTGTCCATCGTTGGCCAAAGTGGCGCCGGCAAAACCACCCTCGCCAAAATGTTGATTGCCGAAGAGCGGCCCAGCCGCGGCAAGGTCATCATCGGTGGTTGGGACATCACCAAAATTTCTGCGCGTGATGTGCCGTTTCTGCGTCGCCAAATCGGCGTGGTCTTTCAAGATTTTAAATTACTGCCACAAAAAACCGTGTTCGAAAATGTCGCCTTCGCTCTCGAAGTCGCCGGTGTCTCGGGCGGTCGCATTCGCGATGTCGTCCCTCAAGTTCTCAAAATCGTTGGTCTTGATGAAAAA
>JAYVTL010000071.1:0-3789 GCA_043788845.1 Candidatus Uhrbacteria bacterium | reverse complement strand
AAGTCTCGATGGTGCTTTGCATTCCTGTCTCGAAGTCTTCGAAGAAGATGCTCTTGGGATGGCGAAGAATGCCGATGCCGCTCTGGCGGCCGGAAAAAGTTTTGGCGCACTTCACGGCATTCCGCTGGTAATGAAGGACAACATTTTAATCCAAGGCAAGATCGCCTCGGCCGGCTCAAAGATGTTGGCAAATCACGTGGCCGCGAGTGATGCGACAGTGACGAAAAAATTAAAAGAACAAGCCGCCGTTTTCCTAGGTCGCGCCAACATGGACGAATTCGCCATGGGCTCATCGACCGAAAACTCCGCCTACGGACCAACGCATCATCCGCGCGATCCTGATCGTGTTCCTGGTGGTTCATCTGGTGGAAGTGCGGTGGCTGTTGCTGCGAACTTTTGTATTGCCTCCCTTGGCTCCGACACCGGCGGCTCCATCCGTCAGCCAGCCGCTTTCTGCGGCATCGTCGGTCTAAAGCCGACCTATGGTCGCGTCTCGCGCTCTGGCTTGATCGCTATGGCTTCCTCACTCGACCAAATCGGTCCCATGACCAAGTCCGTCGAAGACGCGGCTTTGTTGCTCGAAGCGATTCAGGGTCAAGACGTGCTCGATCAAACGACTTCAGATCACGCCGCCTTCCATCCCGCCTGGAAAAAAGATTTGACCGGCGTCCGTATCGGCTTGCCACGCCAAGCCTGGGGCGAGGGGATGACCGATGGTGTGCGCGACTCCGTCACCCAAGCCATCAAACAACTCGAGTCGCTCGGCGCCACCATGGTCGAAGTTGATTTGCCGTACGTTGAAGAAGCACTCGCTGTCTATTATCTTTTGATGCCCTGCGAAGTCTCGGCCAACCTCGCGCGCTTCGATGGCATGCGCTACGGTTTGCGCAAAGAAAATCTGCCGCTCCTCGAAACCTACACGCAATCCCGCGCCGCCGGCCTCGGTGCCGAAGTTCGCCGCCGCATCTTGCTTGGCACTTTTGCACTCTCTCGCGGGTATTACGATGCCTACTATCTTCAAGCGAAAAAAGTCCAAACCCTCATTCGCCGCGCCTATGAAAGTGCCTTTCGAGAAGTAGACGCCTTGCTTACCCCAACCGCACCAACCACGGCCTTCAAGCTCGGCGAAAAAACTGCAGATCCGCTGGCCATGTATCTGGAAGATATTTTCACCGTCGGTGTAAACGTCGCTGGTTTGCCCGCCGTCTCGGTTCCCTGTGGCTTGTCAGACGGCCTCCCTGTGGGCTTGCATCTCACCGGCAAAGCTTTTGATGAAGCCGGGATTCTCGCCATCGCGCGCTGCTACGAAAGTTCTCGCAGCTAAAAACATATGGACGACCTCGTGCTCATTGATACTCCTAGCGCCGACAATTCACTTTGGTTTTATGTGGTGATGGGAGTGATCGCGCTCTTTGTTCTCGTCTTGCTTATTTGGGGCATTCGCAAATTGATCCGTCGTCTCACCCAGCCCGAATTGCTAGGCATGAGCCGCAAAGAAATCGCGCGTCGTTGGGTGGAAGTACGCAAAACATCGCAGCAAGGCCTGATGGGCGCCAAGCTCGCCATCATGGAAGCCGACACCATGCTCGACGTCGGTTTAAAGTCGATGATGATCCCCGGCGCCACCCTCGGCGAGCGGTTGAAAGTGGCGTGCTACAAATATCCAAAATTACAAAATGTCTGGTGGGCCCACAAGCTACGCAATCAACTCGCGCATGAAGCGACGTTTCAAATTTCTTCGCACCGCGCCCTGCAAGCAATAGATGAATTTGAACGCGCCTTGCAGACGCTGAATGTTCTTGATTGATATGCTCCCTTGGATACAGAGTGAAGTTTTTCACCTCGGCCCGATCCCATTTCGCACTTGGGGAACTTTGGTTGCCGCTGGTTTTTTACTCGGTGCCTATCTCTCGGCTCGTCGCGCCAAACAAAAAAAGCTAGATGCTAATCATGTTTGGAATCTTGCCTTTTGGTTATTCATCGCGGCGTTCGTCGGCTCGCGCATCTTTCATGTGCTCTTTTACGATTTCAATTATTATCTTGCACACCCGCTCGACGCCTTCGATCCGACCAAACCCGGCTTTGCCATCTACGGTGGTTTCCTCGCATGTGCCTTGGTTTTTTGGTGGTATGTCAAAAAACACGCACTCAACTTCATCGAATGGGCCGACGTCATGGTCTGGGGCATCCCGTGGGGTTGCGGTATCGGTCGCATCGGTTGCTTCTTAATCCACGATCATCCCGGCACGCTGTCCAACTCACTGCTCGCCATAAAATATCCTGACGGCCAAAGCCGCCACGACCTCGGTCTGTATCTCTCACTCGTCGGTTTCATCATCGGTGCCAGCTTCCTCTGGCTCAATCGCAAACCCCGTGCGCCCGGCTTTTGGTTTGGCACCTATCTTGCCCTTGATAGTCTCTCGAGAATCTGGCTCGACTTCTACCGCGTCGTCGATGTGAAATATTTCTGGCTCACACCGACGCAGTGGGTGAGTGTGCCGTTATGCGCGATTGGATTGTGGTTGGTGTTCAAACCGATGCGCCCTGTTCCAACTTCTCGGTAACAAGCATGTCATTCGCGCACCAAGCTGAATGACTGATTGAGGGCCTCTGCATGCTGTCCGTAACCCGTCCGCGTGTTACACTTTCCTGCATATGATCTACGACGTTATCGTCATTGGAGGTGGCCCTGCCGGCCTGGCCGCTGCGATTTATCTCGCGCGTCAAAAAATGAAATTCTTGATGTTGACCGGTGATATCGGTGGCAAAGCATTGTGGAGCAGCGATGTTGAAAATTACCTTGGCTTCCACATGCTCGACGGCATCGACCTCGCAAAAAAATTTAAAGAACATCTCAACGATTACCAAGACTCGTTTGAACTGCACGAAGGTGAACTGGTCGCGAGTGTTTCGCAAGAACAACTTGGCTTTCGTGTGATGACCAACAAAGGCGCCTATGCCAGCAAAACATTGTTGATTACCACCGGCGAAGAAACGCGCAAACTCAATGTTCCAGGCGAGAAGGAATACTATGGCAAGGGGATAACCTATTGCGCAGCTTGCGATGCACCGCTCTTTGGCGGCAAAAAAGTTCATGTCATCGGTGGCGGCAATAGCGCCATGGACGCGGCACTGTTCTTAGAAAAATACGCCGAGCATGTCAGCTTGGTCTTAGTCAACGCTGAACTGATGGGGGATGCCGTGATGCGCAAACGTTGCCAAGACAGTTCCAAGATGACGATTATCACTGGGACCAAGACTTCAAAATTCGTCGGTGAGCAATTCTTGACCGGCATTGGCTTGATTGGTGCTGACGGTGTAGAACGAGTTGAGTCGACCCAAGGCGCTTTCATAGAAATCGGCTTGGTGCCAGTTTCGGGCTTCATCGACTTTGTCGACAAAGACAAATGGGGACAAATCGTGGTTGATAAACAAAACAAAACTTCGGCCCGCGGTGTGTGGGCTGCCGGTGATGTTACCGATATTTCAGAAAAACAAATTGCCATCGCCGTGGGTGAGGGGAGTAAAGCCGCTCTCGAAATAATCAAGTATTTTCAAACAACCAATGTATGAATGATGACAAACTCCGTACTGGATTCTTAGCTGGCGTAGGAATTCTTGGCATCTTGATTGTCGGTGGTTTAGTCTGGGCCATCGTGGCCGGTCCCAGCCCAGTCCGACCCAATGATATCGGCAAGCCCGAAGAGGGCTTAGTGTTTAAAGACGATAATGATCCAGCCCAGGGCCCAGGAGAAGCAAAAGTTATTGTGCGCATGTTTAGCGATCTAC
>JAYVTL010000070.1:0-3847 GCA_043788845.1 Candidatus Uhrbacteria bacterium | reverse complement strand
CTTGCATGAAGAGTGACAGCTCGCTGGCGGGTTCAAATTCCCCGGTAGGTGAAAATTTTAGACGTTGGATATAGAGATTCCGATCTTCGGTATTGGTATAGTGATCATTCACATAAGAAATTCGCACGGTACCACCATGCGGAATGACAATGTCAAAGGCACGTAAGGTTGGTGAGTCAATGAAGGAAGTTTGGAGTATCTCGCCATTGAGTTTGATCTCGATTTGTGGAAAAACTTTTTCGACGGGATCCCCTTTGGCGATTAAGCGCAATGTTCCTGCGCTGGGAAGATTTACATCAAAATAGATGTCGGTCCAAATGCCCATCAACCCAGGTTTATCGGCGTCTAAGGGTTGAAGATTTTTCCAGAGTCCTTGGTTATTTGCTTGTAGAACAAAGTCTTTTGGTTCAATGATGGTGGTATTGAATTGTGGCAGTTTTTCAATAGTTGCTTGTTTGAGGAAGCTGATAGCTTGGCTTAGTTTGCTATTGTCGGTTGGATTAAATTTGAGGTCGGTTTTGTCGGAGCTTTTGATGAAATTGACGTTGATGGAATTTTTTACGTTGTTTGGAATTTGAAAACAGAATTGTTTATAGGCTTCGTTTTTTTTCACAGCCGCAAAGACGGTCATGCGGCTACCGTCGGTACGCACTTCATCCCCTTCTCCGATGGCTTCATGGAAGCCAGAAGAGAATTTGTTGGGATGTTCTTCATAGCTGTCGATATATTTTGGCGGTTGAGGATCTTCAAATAGATCGGGGACAAACTTGCCATCGATATCGCGTGGCAATGGGAGGCCCAGGGCATACAGAATATTTGGCATGTAATCGGCAAAATGGAGATCGGTGACGGTGGCGCCTTTGCGAATGCCCGGTCCTGACCAGATAAAGAGGGCGGGTGGACCTTCGGGATTGGCGTAGTGATTGCCTGATTCGATGGCGAGTGACATAAACTTTTTTATGGGAAAAACGCGGGTATCGAGCGCAATGGATTTGTCGATGATGGTGCGTTTGAGATCGTAGACGATGTCGGCATCGGTGCCATTGGAGCGGTCAATGCTATTAAAGATACTTTCGCCGTCGGTGGTTTTAATACTTTTAAGGGTGGCTAAGACACGATCTCGGGTGGCATCAAAGTTTTTTTGCGGGATGATACCTGATACTTGACGATCGGCTAAATTGATACACAGCCGGCGTTGCCAATCGAAGTTATTATTATTGCATTCAAAGGCGATGGTGTGTGCAAAGTCAATCGAGCCATCGGGATTTTTTTTGAGCAAACCCAAGATTTCTAAGATGACATTGAAGTGGTCAAAGCGATAGCCTGTGGTTGGATCCATGAAAAATCCGTGATCCGATAAAACGATGATATGGGTATTGCTATCCGCTGATTGCATCAGTTCGCCGATGACGCGATCTTTGTCGCGATAAATGGAGTCCAGGAAACCGCCGTATTTTTTGATGAGTTCAGGATCGGTGTCGCCGCCGTGAAAGTCTTGCGGGAATTTAAATTTAAAAAACTGGTGTTGGGCGCCGTCTAACACATCGTCCTCTTCAAGCAAGACGTCGGGTTTTTCACTGCGAAAGGCGTAGACGCTATTGCTATTGTAGAGTCGATTAAATAAATCAAATTTTTCGTGGGCGACTTTGAAATATTCTGGGTCATTGAGGCCAGTCGGCACGGGGAAGGTTAGCGAAACGCCTTTTGAAAAGTCAGCGATACCAAGTTCTTTGATGGTATTGGCGAGCAGCTTGGACCGCAATGAGTCTGGGGTGATGGCTTTATTGGGGTCGAGAACGGCGGTATCGGCGATGGTATAGCCAGTGGTGGCTTCGAGTGGCCAGGAAGCCGTCCAGCCAAACAAGCCGACTTTTAGACCGGCTTGGGTCAGAATATTCCACAAGGCTTTGACATGACGGTCTTTGGAGGTGACGAAGGGGTATTCGCCGGCGTTTTCTGTTCTGGATAAGAAATTATTGATGCCATGCTTGGCGGGGAGGTCACCAGTGGCGATGGTCGTCCAGAGTGCTGGCGAGACCGTCGGGTTTAATGGCAGCGGCGCCGATGAGATGCCGTTGTCAATCAGTTTTTTTATATTCGGCAGTTCTCCTTTGGCGATTAGTTCGTTGATGATTTTCCATTCGGCACCATCCAGACCGATCAACATGAGCTTAGGCGCCTTGGTATTGTCTGGTTTTATGTCTGGCGCCAAAAAGCTGACGTGATTCCATTGGGTCGCGTATTGGAAAAGCGCAAAGCCTCCACCAATGAGGAGTATGCCGGCCAGTCCGATGATGATGGCAGGTTTCCACGAGCGTGCAGCGGGTGCTGGTTGCGGAGGAGCTTTTTTTACAGGGGCGCGCTTTTTGGTTTTTGCTTTTGTAATGGGCATGTTGCTAGACAGTATAGCAAATCGTCGGTAGCTGACCGAGATGGTATACTTTGGTTGAATGAAGCACGGGCATTTTAAAAAGAAATTGAGCACACCAGCAAAGGTTTCAATCGCGATTGGTTGTACGGTTTTTGTGGTTTTATTGGCTTCGATTGGTTGGATTGGTTCATTGACGGCCGCACCCGCCACAACTTTTTACCCCAAATTGTTGGTGCTTGGGATTGATGCGGCGACGTGGGATATTGCAAATCCGTTGATCGCTCAAGGCAAAATGCCTAATCTCAAACGTTTATTGCGAGAAGGCATCCACGCCGCACCACCGACGCTTAATCCAACCATTTCTCCATCCATTTGGACGACTTTGGCGACGGGTAAGTTGCCAGAAAAGCACGGCGTACGAAATTTTATTGAGACCTCGCATGATTATGAGTTTCGTTTTATTGGGTCAGACGCACGCACCTCGAAAGCCTTGTGGAATATCTTGAATGACAAGAACTATTCTATTGGTTTGTTTAGTTATTGGGCGACTTGGCCAGCTGAACAATTGAACGGTTATGTTGTGACGGATCTCGCTCTATTGGGCGCAGTCGATGGGATCGTGCCCGAGAGTTTGCGTACTTCCATGGCGCGCAATACACTCAAGATTGTGGGACCGGATTTGTTTCGTATCGGATTGGATTTGAAGTTGCCGGATCCTGTCGATGCCAATGACGATGCATTTTTTCAAATGGCGAAAACGAAGATTGAGCAATTGGACCGTGTTTTTCGTGGAAACAGTATTTTTGCCTTTGATCAACAAAAGCCGGATGTATTATTTCAAATCAACGGGGTGGTGGATGCCGCACAACATTTGTTTTTGAAATTTCAGTGGCCCGAAAAATATTTGCAGCCAATCCCCGCTTCTTTGAAGCAAGCGTACCGGTATGTGATTGAAGGGCTGTATATCAAGCAGGATGAGTTGATCGGACAATATTTAGCTCGGGCAGGGGCAAACACCAATATCATTGTCGTGTCCGATCACGGGATTTTTATTGATCCAACCTCGGGCTATCGGTTTACCAAGTTTAATACTTTATTATCGCAGCTTGGCCTGCTGTCATATCAAGCAGACGGGCAGATTGATTTTTCAAAGACCGTGGCTTTTGAATGCAATAATAATAACTTCGATTGGCAACGCAGGTTGTGCATCAATTTGAAGGGTAAATATTCGCAAGGCATCGTTTCGCAAGAGGAGTTTGTCGCGACGCGTGCGCATGTTCTCGAATTATTGGGAACGGTGAAGACGTTGGATGGGCGGTCGTTGTTTTTGTCGGTGAAGCCGTCGACCGAGGCGTCGAGCGATATTCAATATGATATTCGGCGTGATGCGATTGATCAGGATATTACGGTGAACGGTCAAGCGCAGCGGGTGCATGCCTATCTTGAATTGTCGATCGAGTCTGGGAATCATTATGC
>JAYVTL010000069.1:0-6887 GCA_043788845.1 Candidatus Uhrbacteria bacterium | reverse complement strand
GAGCGGTGCACTTGTTGCGACGAACGATGGCGATCTGTAGCATTCAGTCTCCGATGGGTGGGGGTGAGGGTACAAATTGTTCGCAAGGAGTGGAGTTCAACCACTAGATTCTCCCGTGTTCCAGGAGTTTTGGCCCGTTAATAGGGCTCCGGAGAAGCTTTCCGGCCTTGCAAATTGGTGTCGGGTATCGTTTCTCGCACAGGAGTTGTGCGTGAATGCGATGTTCCCGACGAGTGTAGAGGGGACTTCCTCCGTCGAAACGGATTCCATCCAAGGAAAACTACTGTGAGCGAGAACCAGTCGAAACCAGCGCTGCTCAGTTCAATTTCCGGCCGCTCGAACCTGTCTTGCGACAGACCCGGGCGGTTTCTCTCCTCCACGCTCGTGGGGAACATTCCGATGCTTTTTAAGGTTCGAGACCAACTCTGAAGCCGCGAGTGAATCGTGGATTCGGGGTTGGGCTGGAAGAGAAATCGAAGGTCTCGATTCCAGCGAAGGAAGATATATTTTGTGGAAACTTTAGAGTTTCGTTTGGCGCAGTATGCTCTCGAAGATGTCGTCGTACTGATCGCGCACCATCTGGATGTGCGCTTGGTGTGCGCAGGTCTTGTGGTGCCAGATGACGCACTGGATGATTGCAGCATTTTGCTTTTCGCTTTCGAACCCACGGGTTTCGAGGAATTTTTCCGCTTCCTTCCAGCTCTCGAATGGACCGAATACCATTTCTGTCTGGTGCTTCTTTTGCGGAAGATAGGTCACGATGATCCAGGAGGCCTTCATTTTTTGCCTTTCTCGGGAATTGGTTGGTGTTTTCCCGACACAACTGGAGATGACGATCGCCGTAGCGATCATATGTCACCTCCATGTGTGTCGGGGAAATCCTTCGACAAGCTCAGGAAATTGATGTTGTAAGGTCCAACTCTGAAGCCGCGAGTGAATCGTGGATTCGGGGTTGGGCTGGAATGACTATGAGAGGCATTCCAGCGAGAAGCTCACTTCATCGTGAGCGCGGCGTCGGCGGCGGACCGGTGCTTGCTGCTGTTCAGCGAGCTGAGGCCGGCGGTGCCGACGTGCTGCACGACGATGATGGTGAGAACGAATGAGACGGCGAGAGCGGCGAGCTTGTGCATGGGGCACTCCTGTTGTTTTTGAAAGGTTTTGGTCATCCCGTCTAAGACGAAGGGGATGCAGCGCGCGAAAGCTTGCTGCATCCATGGCCACGGACAGTCCGATGGAGTCAGACCGAAGTCCAACGAGTCGGGATCAGTGACCGCCAGGATGTTTACGGCAAGCCGCTCACCCTAGGGATCCTCCTTCGTTTTAGAAGGGACGAGATTTGAAGGTGTTCAAGCTAGAACCTTTTCAGCAGTGAACAAAAGAAGATACCACAAATAGGAGATTCTGTCAAGAGTGGCATGTACACTTTTATTCTGGCTGAAGGCTATTTGGTGGCTGTAATTAGCCAATAAAAAATGGTATATGAAAAAAGTGGCTTATTATAGCCACTTTGTTGCTTACAAAATTTGCCTTAGCTTAGCCTTGGGCGTTTTTCCATTCTTGATAGATGGCCCAGGCAGCTAAGGAGTCGCAGTCATTGATGTGGCCGGAGCGGATTTTGCTGGTCCAGTCGGCGAGCGTTGTCCATTCGGCTTTCATGCCTTGTTCGCCATCGTCGAGGTCTTGGGCGACGGGGGTGAGCTCGGAAGCTACAAAGACGTGCATTTTATTGTTCATGACACCGCTGGCGATGAACATTTCGCCAATCTTGGTCATTTTATTGGCTTTGATGCCGCCTTCTTCGTGTAATTCTCGAAAAGCGGCTTGTTCAGGGGATTCGCCGGGTTCGATGCGGCCCATGGGGAGTTCGTGGGAATATTGGCCGATGGGGTGGCGGTAGAAATTGACGGTGAGGAGGCGGCCAGCATCTTCTGCGATCGCGACGATGCATTCTGGGAAATCGACGACGTAATAGTGACCGGGGTTGCCATTGGGCCAGGTGAGGGTGTCGTGGCGGACTTGGTACCACGGGTTTTGGTGGACGATTTCTGAAGCGTTGACGGTGGGTTTCATGGATACAGTCTGGCACAGGTCGGCGGGGGAAACAAGGCTGGGATGAGGCCTTGACAGAGGGTCGGTTTCTTGAGAGAATTGGCCTGAACGATGCGATTTGACAGCCGAAGGCATCCCTGCAGAGCCTTCGATTGTCCGATCGTAACCATTTCAATTTTCCTAATGGTTACCCCTTGTCACTAGATTTGAAAACCCTCCGAAACTTAGGTCTCGGGGGGTTTTCTTGTCGGTGAGATGCGCATCGTTATTCTTATCTAACCCATCAGCGCTGTTTGATTCCTCGCCGTCGCCTGGGCATTCCACCAAACTGTCCCAGGTTCCAGGCCCGCGCGGGGATCGAGTATGCGCAAGACGCACGCCCACATGCCTCAGATGGTCTTCCGTCGGCAAGTTCCTAAAGAGCAGGAACGCCGCTATTTCACTTCATCGCGCGACGCGATGGCATTGCCGGATCTGATTGAGATCCAAAAGCAGAGTTACCGTTGGTTTTTAGAAAACGGAATCAAGGAACTCACGCAAGAGATCTCACCGATTAAAGACTTTATCGGGCGCGACCTGGAATTGTCTTTTGTCGATTATTATTTTGATGAACCAAAGTTTGACGAGCGCACCTCGCGTGCCAAGAACATTACCTATGATGCGCCGTTGCGGGTGAAGACTCGCTTGGTGAACAAGCGCACAGGTGAAACCAAGGAACAAGAAGTGTATTTGGGTGATTTGCCGGTCATGACGGATCGCGGGACCTTCATCATCAATGGTGTTGAGCGCGTGATCGTGTCGCAGTTGGCTCGTTCGGCTGGTGCATTTTTCACCGCCGAATTGCTGCGCAATCGCCGCTATTATGGCGCGAAGGTTATTCCAAACCGTGGGGCTTGGCTCGAATTTGAGACTGATGCCAACCACGTGATTTGGGTGAAGATTGATCGCAAGCGCAAGGTGGCGGCCACGTCATTGTTGCGTGCGTTTGGTATTTCTGAAGACGATGCGATTCGTGAATTGTTTGTGGATGTTGATATTCATCCGCTGAACCACTACATCGAAGCAACGCTTGGAAAAGATGCGGCGAAGAATGAAGATGATGGATTGATTGAAGTGTATAAACGTATTCGTCCGGGTGATTTGGCGACGGCGGATAATGCGCGTTCGCTTATTCACTCGATGTTTTTCAAGTTTGAACGGTATGACTTGGGTGCGGTGGGTCGGTATAAATTTAGCCAGCGTTTTGGGTTGACGCCACCGACCGAAGAAATCGCTAAAGAGGTGTATCGCATTTTGTCGAAGGAAGACATTGTGTTGATCATGAAAGAAATCATCCGCCTGAATAACATGCAGGAAGAACCGGATGACGTGGACCACTTGGGCAACCGTCGGGTGCGGGCGATTGGTGAATTGTTGCAATCGCGCTTTCGGATTGGGTTGGCTCGGATGGAACGTATTGTGAAAGATCGCATGTCGACGCAAGATATTACCTTGCTGACACCAGCGAAATTGATCAATGCGCGTCCGGTGATTGGTGCGGTGCGTGAGTTCTTTATGAGCTCGCAGTTGTCGCAATTCATGGACCAGGTGAATCCGTTGTCAGAACTCGAACACAAGCGCCGTTTGAGCGCGATGGGTCCGGGTGGTTTGTCACGTGAACGTGCAGGCTTTGATGTGCGCGACGTGCATCGCACTCACTATGGTCGCATTTGTCCGATTGCGTCGCCAGAAGGTCCAAACATCGGTCTCGTCGGTCACTTGGCCTGCTATGCACGGATCAATGATTTTGGATTTATCGAAACGCCATATCGCAAGGTGAAGAATTGGTCGTTGAATGATGGGAAGGATGCTATTGGTGAAATTCTTCGCGTGGATGTGCGTGATGGCAAAGGTGACATGGTGGCCAAGGGCGGAACTGAAATCGACAAGAAGGTGGCAGAAAAATTGAAAGCCGTGTCGATCGACAAGTTGCCAGTGGTGCCACATGTGACCAATGAAATTGAATACTTGAATGCGTTTACCGAAGAACGTGGAACCACGGCTCCGGCCACAACGCCAATTGGGAAAGACGGACGCTTCCTGCAGGAACGTGCCAGTGCGCGTAAGAATGGCGAACCGACAATTGTGGATGTGCACGAGATCGACTATGTCGATGTGTCATCGAAACATATTTTGTCGATTGGTACGTCGCTGATTCCATTCGTGGAACATGATGACGGTCAGCGTGCGCTGATGGGAACCAACATGCAACGCCAAGCGGTGCCATGTATCAAACCCGATGCGCCAATTGTGGGCACGGGTGTTGAACGTCGCGCGGCGGTGGATGCGGGTCATGTGATTTTGTCACCGGATGACGGGGTGGTGTTGTCGATGAGCGGTAACCATATTGAGATCAAGACGGATGATGGCAAATTGCGCCGCTATGATTTGGTGAAGTTTTATCGTTCGAATGCTTCGACCTGTGTCAATCAACACCCACGTGTGTCTAAGGGACAAAAGGTGTTTGCGGGTGAAGTGTTGGCAGATGGTATGGCCTGTGAAAATGGCGAGATGGCTTTGGGTCAAAACTTGTTGACCGCCTTCTTGAGCTGGGATGGCTATAACTATGAGGACGCCATTATTTTGTCAGAACGATTGGTGCAGCAGGATCGGTTTACGTCGATTCATATTGAGCATCACAATATTGACGTGCGTGATACCAAGTTGGGACCAGAAGTTGTCACCAGCGATATTCCAAATGTGAGTGAAGAAAAGTTGAAGAACTTGGATGAGAATGGGGTGGTTCGCATTGGTGCAGAAGTGAAGTCGGGTGATATTCTTGTCGGCAAAATTACGCCGAAGGGTGAAACCGATTTGTCGGCTGAAGAAAAATTGTTGCGGGCGATTTTTGGTGAGAAGGCCCGCGATGTGCGTGATTCCTCGTTGTATCTTGAGCATGGTGAGCATGGGAAGGTCGTCGATGTGACGGTGTTTTCGCGCGAAGCTGGCGACAAGTTGCAGCCGGGCGTGATCAAGCAAATCGTTGTTTCGGTCGCGGACTTGCGCAAGGTGCAGGTCGGTGACAAGTTGGCTGGTCGCCACGGTAACAAGGGTGTTATTTCGAAGATCGTGCCGGTTGAAGACATGCCATTTCTCGCAGATGGTACTTCGGTTGACGTGATTCTTTCTCCGCTCGGCGTGGTGTCACGTATGAACTTGGGACAGATTCTTGAGACGCACTTGGGGTTGGCGGCAAATGCACTTGGCTATCGCGTGGCGACGCCAGTGTTTGATGGGGTGAGTGAAGACACGATTCGCGAAGAGCTGATCAAGGCGGGTTTCCCTGATGATGGCAAGATCAATTTGTTTGATGGTCGCACGGGTGAACAATATGATCACAAGCCAACGGTGGGGTATATCTACATGTTGAAACTCAACCACATGGTTGAAGATAAGATTCACCAACGTTCGATTGGGCCATACTCGCTGATTACCCAACAACCATTGGGTGGGAAGGCGCAGTCTGGTGGTCAACGCTTTGGTGAAATGGAAGTGTGGGCACTTGAAGCGTATGGCGCGGCGCATACCTTGCAAGAAATTCTCACGATTAAATCTGACGACGTGCCGGGACGCTCGAAGGCGTATGAGTCCATCATCAAAGGTGAACCAATTCGCAAAGTGAACGTGCCAGAATCGTTTAATGTGTTGGTCCGTGAATTGAAGGGTCTTGGTCTGGATGTCGAATTGCTTAAGGGAGGTACTCGGATTGAAGAAAGCTCACCGCGTCCAGAACACTTCCGACCAAAGCCGGCGCTTACGAATGCTGCAGCTGACGAATGGGATGCCCTGCCGTCGGATGAAGATCTCAAATAACCAATCACCATATGACGTTCTTCCAATCGGAAAACATCAAGACGACGGACTTCGACGCCATTCGCCTGAAGCTCGCCTCCCCGGACGTAATCCGCGGGTGGTCATACGGTGAAGTGACGAAACCGGAGACCATTAACTACCGTACGCAGAAGCCAGAAAAATCTGGGCTGTTTGCTGAAGAAATTTTTGGCCCATCGAAAGACTGGGAATGTTATTGCGGAAAATATAAAAAGATTCGTTATAAGGGAATCGTGTGTGACAAGTGTGGGGTGGAAGTCACGCACTCGTTGGTGCGTCGTGAACGCATGGGACACATTGAATTGTCGGCGCCGGTGGCACATATTTGGTTTTTGCGTGGTGTGCCGTCGAAAGTCGGGACCGTGCTCGACATGAGTGTGCAGCAGCTCGAGAAAGTTATTTATTTCGCCGCGTTTATCGTGACGGATGTGACCGAAGAGTTGCGCGTGTCGACGCTTGAGCAGGTTCGTGCCGAATACAAGGGCAAGACCAAGGGCATCGAAGCGGACTATGAGCGCGATATTAAACGCGTTAATGACAAAGGAACTGATAAGGCTTCGGAGGCCGTGACGGCGGAGCTCGATAAGTTGCATGGTGTGAAGGAACGCAAGTTGGCGGAGCTCGAAGAAGACTTTGAGATGTCAGAAAAGGAATTGAAGGACTTGAAACCGCTCAAGGTATTGAGTGAAAATGAGTATCATGAATTGTCGTTGAAATACGGTCATGTGTTCGAAGCCAAGATTGGTGCCGAAGCCATTGTTGAATTGCTCGAAAAGATCGACATGGAAGCGACCATGAAGCAATTGCAAAAAGAATTGAAGGGCGCGAGTGAAGTGAAGAAAGATCGGATTACACGCCGCTTGAAATTGTTGAAGTCGTTTAGCTTGAATGGGATTTCCCCCGCTTGGACGATTTTGCGTGTGCTGCCGGTGGTGCCACCGTACTTGCGTCCGATGGTGGCCCTTGAC
>JAYVTL010000068.1:0-5051 GCA_043788845.1 Candidatus Uhrbacteria bacterium | reverse complement strand
CTTCGACATCTTTCTCCCTTGTTCATCGCGCACCAGACCGTGAAGATACACCTCCTTAAACGGCACTTCACCAAGTGCATAGGTCGACATCAAAATCATCCGCGCCACCCAAAAAAACAAAATATCATAACCGGTTTCAAGCACCGCCGTTGGATGATACTCTCGATGTTCTTCCCACTGCTTTTGATTTGGCCAACCCAAAGCACTAAACGTCCACATACCAGATGAGAACCATGTATCAAGTGTGTCCGGATCCTGTTCCCAACCTTCACCCGGCGACATCTCTGACACCTTCATCTCCTCTCTCTGATACCACACCGGTATCCGATGCCCAAACCAAATCTGCCGCGAAATACACCAATCGCGCAAATTATTGATCCAATAAAAATACGTTTTCTCAAACCGTTCCGGTACAATCTTGGTTTCACCAGATTCCACCGCCGCAATCATCAACTCTTTAAGAGAAACCATCTCACCCTGCTTCCATTTTCCAAGTGTGTCATTTCGCAAAGCAAATTTTTTATTCACCCGCACAAACCATTGCTTCATCGGCAATTGCTCCACCGGCGCCCCGCCACGTTCTGCCACCGGCAAATTCTGCTCAATCTCTTCCACCGATTTCAACAACCCCGCCGTTTCAAGCACAGCTTCAACTTTTTCACGCGCTGCCTTCACCGTCAGCCCAACAAATTCTACGCCAACTTCTTCTAACATCTTCGCACCTTTTCCAATCACCGGAATTGTTTCAAGTCCATGTCGCTCCGCCATCTCCGCATCAATCATCGAATGCGCCGGTGTCACCCCCAAAGCCCCAGTTCCAAAAGCTGGATCCACCGCTTCATCTGCAATAATCTTGATCGATAATTTCTTGCCACAAAACGTTGGCGTAAAAACTTGACCCACAAATTGTGCATAGCGTTCATCACTTGGATGCACAGCCACGGCCACATCACCAAACTTCGTTTCAGGTCGCGTTGTTGAAATCGCAATCGGAAAATCCTTGTCATAGGTAAACGTCAGCAACTTCGCCATCACAGTTTTCGTCAACACTTCATCATCTGAAAGCGTTGTCTGAAATTGAGGATCCCAATTCACCAATCGATGTCCACGTTCAATAATCCCATCTTCAAACATCAGCTTAAACATTTCATTCACCGCCGTATTGCGATCCGCATCAAAGGTATAGCGTTCACGCGACCAATCACACGATGACCCCATCTTGCGCACCTGATTGCGAATCGTCACGGCTGACGCATCAGCAAACTCCACCACTTTTTCTAAAAATTTTTCACGCCCCAATTCGGTACGCGGATTCTTCATCCCTTCCTTAATCAACATCTGCTCCACTTTCACTTGTGTCGCAATCGCCGCATGATCGGTCCCCGGAATCCACAAAGCACGTTTGCCTTGCATCCGTTGAAAACGAATCATCAAATCTTCAAGCGCCAACATGCTCGCATGCCCCATATGCAAAGTCCCCGTCCTGTTTGGCGGCGGCATCATAATGCAATACGGCGCACCCGCCTGATTCCGCTCCGGCAATGCATCCGGATTAAACACGCCCGATTTTTCCCATGCCGCATAAATCCCATCTTCAACCGCGCTGGCATCGTAAGCTTTTGGCAATTCATCAAAGCGTGACATAGATGGCAGCATCTTACGCAGAAAAACCCTAAAACGCAATTGAAAAGCCCCGATCATCATCGGGGCATGTCGTAGGCTCATAGGAGCACAAGGTATCGCCAAACCGCACCAAAAGAACTTGTCGCATCCACCAGGCGTGCACCGACCATCAAGGCAACCTGCGACAAATAAGGCACACAGCGACCACCCGACGGCGGTGGACTAATATATTCCTCGATCACAGCAGCAATCGGTCCAGTCTTGCGTACATCGGGGTACAGCTGCCCAAACTGGACCAGTTCAGTCAACCCACCCATACGAAACTCTTGCTCGGCCAATACCCGCTGGACTTCGAGTGAGCGAATATTGGAAGGTCCGGCCGCCAAGCCATACTCTGACCAGGTAATTTCCCCAGCCACCCCGCGATCCAATGGGATCTGATCAAACGGCGGCAACACTTCAACGAGCACCAAACTGCTCATATCCTCCACAGGTTGTTGTAGAAAACGAGGAAACCTAGCCACTATGGTCAAAAGAGCGTCCATTAAAAACCTCCACTCGACAGCTTACGTGGCTCGACATCACCCTGCAAGCACTCTATTTTGTAAATAGTTACTTTAACACTTTTTGGCTGATCTAAGCCTTTTTCCCTTGACCATTTGCCTAATCCCAGATACGCTACCTCATCCGATTCAGCTTGCGAAACGGACTCCTCCAGATGGCACTTACTGCTGAACAACAAGCGATTGAGCTCATTTCTCGAGCCAAGCGCTTGCTCATCATCACCAAAGAACATGCCCCGATCGACGCCATTGCCTCGATCTCGGGCCTTTTGGGTTTTCTCAAAAATATCAATCTCCAAGTCGACGCCGTTGCACCAGGCGCCGACCTTACAACCGTCCCCCGCATCTTATCTCAGGCCACCGCCATCCAACCCGCCATCGGTCCAATGCGCGCCTTTGAACTCTCACTCAACGTCACCCACACACCATTGCGAGAACTGTTCTACGACGTCAAAGACAACAAATTAACCATCACCGTCATTCCCAAGACCGGTGAATGGACGCCCCTAGACGTCAGCTTCAAACCCGGCAAAGACCGCTACGACGTCATCCTTGCTCTCGACTGCCAAGATCTTGCTTCTCTAGGCACCCTCTTCCATGAGCATGCTGATTTTTTATATCGCACCCCCATCATCAATCTCGACCGCGATCCAGGCAATGAACACTGGGGCCAAATCAACCTCATCGACCTCACCGCGGTTTCCACCTCAGAAATTCTTTTTCGTTTATGTGACGAATGGAATCGCGCCAGCATCGACGACACCGTCGCTACCGCCTTCTTGGCCGGTATGATTGCCAAGACCCAAAGTTTTCGCACCATGAATGTCACACCCAAAACATTACAAATCGCTTCGCAGCTCATGTCACTCGGTGCCAAACGCGAAGAAATCGTTCACGGCCTGTGGCGCAATCGCAGCGTCCCCACCCTCAAACTCTGGGGCCGAGCTTTGTCACGTCTCGAACAAGACAACGAAACAGGTATCGTCTGGACCAGTTTAAATCGTCACGATTTCATCGACGTTGGCGTTGATGAACACGCCCTCGACGGCATCATGACCGAACTCATCAACTACGCCCCCGAAGCAAAAATCACCGTCTTATTCTACGAAGACGCCAATGTCCTCACCACCGGTGCTCGCGCCATCATTAACGCCGCTCCACCATTCTCCGCTCAAGAAATTGGACGTGCCTTTGGTGCCAATGGCACCCGCGAACGTATAGCTTTCTCACTCATCCCAGGAGCCACCCTTGAGAGCGGTGTTCAACTCGTCATCCAACGCGTCAAAGAAACGGTCAAACGTCTTCACCTATAACGCTTTGCAAAACTGCG
The DNA here is from genome assembly GCA_043788845.1 of Candidatus Uhrbacteria bacterium. Classification (GTDB taxonomy): domain Bacteria; phylum Patescibacteriota; class Patescibacteriia; order 2-12-FULL-60-25; family 2-12-FULL-60-25; genus JADZEJ01. The sequence continues at coordinate 1,535 of JAYVTL010000068.1, read as the reverse complement.
CAGCGCCGCAATTTGGCTTTTTTCAAAATGCACTTCTTTTCGTTTCGTTTGAATAATTTCCAGTGCTACCTCCAACGATTTTCCATTTGAAATCAACCATGCAGCCACCAAGCTCGGTGCGCGTCCATGACCATTCTTGCAATGCACATACACCTTGCCGCCAAGTGACAGCACCTGGTCAATATGTCGACAGCCAATCGCCAATGAACGCAAGCTCGGTGCCAAATGATCTTCGGTCGGCAACCACAAATACGATTCAGCTCCATAGGGCGAATCAACCTGCTCGCCCTCCAGCGACACATCATGATTCACCCCTTTGTCCAACAACAATAATTTATAATGCGCTTGGCAACATTGGTTCGTGCCAATGAATACCTTTGGTGTGATTTGCGAATACTCCATCTGCACATGCGGCAGCTGGAATCTTGAATTGACCCGAAATCGAAGGTTCACCAAACCCATAAAAAATCAAAATAGACTCCACCGATTGAAAAGAGGCACAGGGGGTGAGGTCTCCCCAGACGGAATCCTCGCCAGGAAACGCCTTGAAGACTCACCCTCGATGCCCCTTTTCTCCCCCTATAGGGTAGACCAAATGACAGCAAATGACTAGATTCTTGGCAAGACCCTACATTTATTTGGTTCCCACACACCGCTTCAAACAACCTTCTAATGTCCGTTTACACGCTTGCACAAAGGTCGCGCCATCTTGAGTCGCGTCTTGTGACCCCTGTTTGCAGCTCTCAAATTGCGAACCACATGACAACCGGCAAGCCGTATTATCATCCGTATTGGTGCTAGTGCCATTTCCCATCTTCTCATCCATCATGCCAGGCGCCATTTTCCCCTGTTGTCCACCGCATTGTTGCATCAATTTCCCCAACATGGCCTCCATTCTATCCAAACGTTTATTCAAAGCATCGGTCCCCTGCATAGTCACCGCCGCATTCTTTTGTTCCGAAGCATCTACCTGGGTAAAGGCCACAAACCCCGTCAATACAATCGCCAAACCCGCCACAATCGCCGCCGTCCAAATTTGCGACACGCCATGTGCCGCATGCACAATGTGGTGATCACGAATATGCGTTGTTGGTCCGCAAAAACGGACCTGACACGTTGGCCCCGTGCAATTCATATGCCCACATGTCGAACCCATCTCACCTCCCACCGGACCAGTCGGGATTGGAGACGATGCAGCACGCCGCACTGGACGACGCACTGATTTTTTCGAGGAAAGATCTGCCATACGAGAAAGAAAATGGATGGACAATAAAGGCTGTAAGGAATGATGCTGCGAGTATAGCACATTGTCCCCCAGCCCGCCTTCCGCTAGACTGGCATCATGTCTACTCCCCTCGAACAAAGCCTGACCGCCGATGACGTCCGTGCCCTCATTGAGCTCAACCTCCGCAGCGCAAACGACATCGCCGACCAACTCCGCGCCCTCGCCTCTGCCGCCGATGACACCCTCACCTGGGACAATACCTTTGGTCTCTTCGATCAACTCATCGACGCTTTACAGCAAGCCTCCGGTG
>JAYVTL010000067.1:0-2486 GCA_043788845.1 Candidatus Uhrbacteria bacterium | reverse complement strand
ACAGAATTATTCTTTCACTTTTAACGACATGCAAGAAGACAACATGCACAATCACGACGATCATGATGATCACCATCATCACGGTCACATGGCCGGTCCCTTTAATGGCAGCCCCAAGACCATGTTTTTTTTGGGCTTGTTTGCTGGCGTCGCGATTTGTACCACCCTCGCTTTGATTTTCTTGGTGTGGTCCATCGTGAGCGGTAAAGGACTCACCGTCGGTGGTGCGCAGCCGCAACCAGTGGCACAGCAGCCAACGGCTCCTGTCGCCAACCAACCAACGGCTCCCGAAGCTCCAAAAGCTCCAGTCAAGCCGGTTGACGACAAAGCTGACCACATCACCGGCGCCAAAAATGCCAAGGTGACTCTGATTGAATATTCAGACTTTGAATGTCCATTCTGCAAACGTCATTTTGCCACCATGCAAGATGTCTTGAAGGCCTACCCAAATGACGTGCGCCTCGTCTTCCGTCACTATCCATTGTCCTTCCACCAAAATGCACAAAAAGAAGCCGAGGCTTCAGAATGTGTGAGTGAACTCGGTGGCAATGACGCCTTCTGGAAATTCCACGACAAAGTGTTTACCGACACCACTTCCAACGGTACTGGTTTCGCCCTCGACAAACTGCCAGATGCCGCCAAGGCTGCGGGTGTTGATCCAGGCAAATTCAAAACCTGTCTTGATTCCGGCAAGTATGCCGCCAAGATCGCCCAACAAGAACAAGAAGGCGCCGACGCTGGTGTGCAAGGCACGCCAGGCACCTTCGTCAACGGTGTCCTCGTCGAAGGCGCGCAACCGCTCGCCAACTTCAAGGCTGCTATCGACGCAGCGCTCAAAAAGTAATCCCGTTTCGTGTAACAACAGCCTCCCACCCGGGAGGCTGTTGTGTATTGACAAAGCTGGCACTTTGTCACATGGTGGTCTTGTTCTTCACAACTGCGGAGGTGCACCATGTTGTCCCAAATTTTGCCGATTGTTTTGGTGATCGAAGATTCAGCCACCCACCAGCTGATGTATACCCGGATGTTGCAGCGCCAAGCGCGTGTCTTGCTAGCGGTCAGCGGCGATCAAGCCCAGCTCCTCGCTAAAAACAACCCGGGCATCATGGCCGTCATCGTAGATGGCTTCTTGTACGGGGATTTGCCTGGTCCCGATGTGGTGCGCTTGCTCAAGCGGCGCCTACCATTGGCCCAATTTTTTGCCGCTTCAGCCGACCGTGACATGAATTATGAACTGGTCAAAGCCGGCTGTTCACGGTCCTTCGCGGTCAAAGTCGATGCCGCCATCCACGTCGTCAACCTCCTCGGCGCCCAGCCCAGGAATAAGCCATGAGGCCATTCTCCTAAAGCCGTCCCGATCCCATCCGGACGGCTTTTTCTTTGGCCTTGATTCAGCCAGCCACATCAGGTACCATCCCGCCACACCACGCCGCACGTCGGCCTGGAAGCATGGTCGGACAAACCCATGGAGAGGTCGCATAGTGGTCTAGTGCACTTGCTTGGAAAGCAAGCGTACCGCAAGGTACCGAGAGTTCGAATCTCTCCCTCTCCGCCATGTCGCTCGCGAGCGACAACCCCAAAAGACGAATGGCCTCGGCTATTCGTCTTTTGAGTTGGAGAGTATTCTGCTTGCATGGAAAACGTCATCCTGTGGACTGCGCTGATCGTCATTGGTTCGTTCGCCTTGCCTGCCATTCTCTTCGCGCCCTGGGTGCCAACCTGGCGCCGCGATTTCGCGCGGATTGTCCAGCTCGCGAACCTGACAGCAGGCGAGCGCTTCATCGACCTCGGCAGCGGCGCCGGCGGACTCGTCCTCTACATCGCTCGAGAAACAACAGCACAAGCCATCGGCATCGAGCTGGCACCGATCGTATTGGGCATTTCTCGCCTACGAGCTTTTTTTCAAAGGTCATCGGCACGATTCGAATTTGGTAATTTCCTCAAGCGCGATCTTTCGGACATCGACGTTATCTATATGTTTGGCACACCCAAAGGTTTAACCGAAGCGCTCAAACAAAAAATCTCGCAAGAAGCAAAACCCAGTGTGCGCATTATTTCTTATGTTTTTCCCATTCCTGGCTGGGAAGCAATCACCATCTCGCACACCGGGGACAAGTCATTGCCCATCCATCTCTACAAAAAACCCAAGGCCAAATAAAAATCCCGGCACGAGGTCGGGATTTTTGTTGAAAGGCTATTTTAGAGCGCGGCGCTACCAGTATCGGTGCTGCTCGCGTCGGCAGTTGGTTCCATCATGCGCTGCATAAACGCCTGAATCAAATCCAGCGAGTCGCTTGGCGCATAAACGGGCATAGTTTCAACCTTGCTGATATTGAAACCGCTCGCAATTTTGACCACGGTCGTGCCGACATTCTTACACGTATTCTTGGTATAGCTCTTATTCCAAGTGCAGTCTTTGACCGGCTCGGCGATGGTAGCGCCCAACTCAACCCGTGAAATCAACAAATCACGATCATTCAAAACCA
>JAYVTL010000066.1:0-3254 GCA_043788845.1 Candidatus Uhrbacteria bacterium | reverse complement strand
ATTGACCAAGGTTTCTTGTAGCTCACAGCGTGACCACCACTGGCCACAAGGATGGAAGATATTGGGTACCGCAGTGAAATCGGTGTGGGACGGGTTGGTGCCATGTAAATAGGCTAGTAATGCGTCGGACAGTGGTTTGAACTGTTCGTCCTTGGTCTCAATGGCATAGAGGCGTTCAATGGCGATGGTGCCAGCAATGTCATAATTCCCGCCAAGATAATTAAAACGCGAAGTTTTTGCTTGCCAAGCGGTTTGGATGTTTTGAAACATTTCGACTAAACCTTGTGTTTGATGATGTTCTAGGCGAGAAAGATTGCCATAATCAACCGACCAGAGTAGTTGACCAGGGGTACTGGTTGGAATGACGCCAGCCAGGGCTTGTAGACCCAACCAACGCCCATCAGATAGTCGCACCGGTCCATATTCACAGCAGCTCAATGACCTGGTGGGCGTGGCTACGCGATGAGAGCGGTTCATCCATGAATCTTCGTCAGGATCCTTGAGATTTTTTGCAATCAGATTTCGTAAAATATATAAGTCCTTACCCTCTCCTCCTTCGAAGGTGTAGTGGGCCCGAGGTGATACGAAATCACTGATAACCGGCGGTACAATTATGCTATGATTTCGCTGATCACGAAATTGTTTGAGATGTGAGTTTAGCATCTGGTCGAAGCAAACTTGTTGGGAGCGAATGGTTTTGAGCAGGTCTTGGCGTACTGGTTGAGTTTTTGCGAGTGAGTAGGCCAAAGACAGATAATAAGCACTTTCAAGATTACGCTGAAGAAAAACCAGGTAATCGCCACTATCATACCAACAGTTGGCGACTGGATCAGATGGATGTTGGCTTTGATTGTAGTAAAAAATTCGTAGAGCTGGAGCGATGGCCGAGTCTAAACCAAAATTGGCAGGTAAATAGCCGTGTACAAGCCATAATGCAAAAAGCGCGACTCCCACCAAGCTCATCACGATGGACGTGATGAGCTTAGGTGTATTTTTTGAGGAGCTTTTTGATTTCTGGGACAAGGGCTTTGCGAGTATCGGCATGCATGAGGGCGTATTCGATTTGTGAGTTGAGATAACAATCTGGCACACCGCAATCGAGATAAGCCGCATCTTTGATGATGCGTGCCAATAAGCCGGTTTTGCGTTTCATGATATTGATCAAGTCCGTCAAAAATACTTCGACGCCATCTTTGCTTTTGACTTGATTGAAGATTTCAAAAATTTCGGGTGTTAAAATGTAGGCGCCGTGAGCGGCATACACCGACGGCGCTTCTTCAACCGTCGGTTTTTCTACAATGCGCACGATTTGTTTGACGTATGATTCATCGCCAAACGCTTTGAGTTCAGCCATGCCATAGAGTGGGATTTTCTTTTTGTCGGTAATCTTGATGGCAGAAATAACGGGCTGTCCAAATTTTTCAAAGGTTTCGATGCATTGTTGCAAACGGGGTTTACCCGGGCAGGTCATGAGTTCGTCACCCCACAGCAGGGCGAATGGTTCATCTCCGACTAAGTGTTTGGCGGCTTTGAGCGCTCCCCCATTGCCATTGGGAAAGTTGGTGAAGACAAATGAATAATTGGCCAAGGTGGTAATGCGTTTCATTTCTGCTACTTTGTCGGTTTTGCCGAGGCGTTCGTAATAGTCTTCCATCATCGGTGATGGGGAGAAGAAGGTTTCAATCGAGTGTTTGTGATGTGAAACGACGAAAATAATATCGGTGATGCCCGAGGCAACGCATTCCTCGACGACATGTAAAATCACGGGCTTATTGCCAACGGGTAACATTTCTTTTGGCACGGATTTTGACATTGGCAAAAAACGCGTTCCATAACCGCCCACGGGGATGACTGCTTTGCGGACTTTGTTCATACAATGTCTTGTTCAATCAGCGACAGGAGTTTGGTAATTATTGCTTCTTTCTCGAGAATGTTTTTCGAAACTTTTTTATAGATGGCTGATGGCAGATTGGTGGCGGTGCAGAGCTTAGCTGCGTGTTGTTGGGTGACAAAAATATCTTTCAAATATCCATGAATGTCTTCGGTGGTGATCATAGTTATTTGCGGAGCAAGGTGACGTTTTCTGTGGTTAATTGGCTGAAGCGGTCGATGAGTCCAAACAGTTCTTTGCTGCGAGAACGATCTATGTTTAAGAGGAGCAGAACTGCACGAATGCGATACTCGACTTGGTCAAGCAAGAGCTCTTCAAGTACTTCGAGCTCGATGCGCTTGTTGCGAGGCATATAAGGTACCGATAAAGTATAACAGAATGACCGAGTGGAACGTAGCCCAGGCGATATTTGTCAATAAGGCAGGTTTATTACTGGCGGCAGATAAGGTGATGAGACCATACAGGACGGCCAAGACATTGGAAGCGATCATGATGAGCTGGAGGGATATGTCCTCCCAAGGAATTTCATAGGGTGAGCCGGATTTTTTGGTAGTGATGAAGACGGCTTTGCGAAAGGTGATGGCATGAAAGAAGGCGCGGACATAGACGGGCAAGGTCATCAAGGTTAAAGATTGTGCCTTAAGCAGGTCGAGGATTCTAAACTTGCGCGTGCGCATGGTGATGCCAAAGAAAGCAAAAGAGAGAATCATGTAGGGCAGGTAGGCCACGCTGAAGAGGAATGGATCGCTGGTATAGGCTGGGACACGAAAGAAAATGTAGAAGACCGGCATCATGACTAGCACCATCCAGACACTCCCGACCATGAAATAAATACCAGATAAGGTGTATTCGATGCGTTGAAAGAGCGAGAGGTTTGAGAATGGATTATGAATGGTTAAAAAATTACTGAAGTAGGCGCCAAAGGTGCCGCGGGCCCAGCGATATTGTTGATTAAGATAGGCGCCGAGGTTGATTGGTCCCAAGCCAAAGGCCATGGTGTAATTATAGTAGCGCGAATTCCAGCCTTTTTTTGCGAGTTCAATTGAGGTGGAAAAATCTTCGGTTACGCTATCTTCGTCCCACCAGCCGACTTGTTCGAGTGCCGTGCGACGCATGATGAGGTTGGTGCCGCACATGAACATACTATTATGTATGCTCTTTCCTTCTGCAATGTACTCGTAAAAAATAGATTGTTGGATTTGTGAAATACGACTCACCGCAGAATCAACCAGATTGCTATAAAATTGCGGAGTTTGGATATAGGCTAAAGTTTTATCATCTTCCATTTGTGGCACTAAGAGTTTGATAAAATCGCGGCTGGGGTGATAATCGGCGTCAAAAACCACGAAGTATGGTGTTTTGA
>JAYVTL010000065.1:0-2578 GCA_043788845.1 Candidatus Uhrbacteria bacterium | reverse complement strand
GACGGAGCACTTGTTGCTTGGTCTTTGTGATGGCCATGACACCGTGGCCGAGTTGCTGCATGCCAATGCCATCACGACTGATACCATCTTGAAAGCGCTGAAAGATGTGCGTGGGAATGTGAAGGTTGATACGGCTGAACCAGAAACAAAATATCAAGCCCTCGAAAAATACGCCAAGAACTTGACTGAACTTGCGCGCCAAGAAAAATTAGATCCCGTCATTGGTCGTGATGAAGAAATTCGACGCGTGATGCAGGTATTGACTCGTCGCAAGAAGAATAATCCCGTGTTGATTGGTGAAGCTGGGACGGGGAAGACGGCGATTGTCGAAGGGTTGGCACAACGGATTGTGGCGGGCGATGTGCCCGAGTCATTGCAAGACCGTGAGGTGTTGTCTTTGGATATTGGCGCGCTGATTGCTGGCACCAAGTTTCGTGGTGAGTTTGAAGAGCGTTTGAAAGCCGTGGTGAAAGAAGTTGAAAAATCCAATGGCACGGTGATCTTATTTATTGATGAGTTGCATACTCTGGTTGGCGCAGGTGCATCGGGTGAAGGCGGCACCATGGATGCGTCGAACTTGCTCAAGCCGGCTTTAGCCCGTGGAGAAATCCGAGCAATCGGCGCGACGACCTTGAAAGAATATCAAAAGTATATTGAGAAAGACGCCGCGCTCGAACGTCGTTTTCAACCGGTGTATGTGGATGAACCGACGATTGAAGATACCGTTTCGATTTTGCGTGGGATCAAGGACAAGTATGAATTGCATTTTGGAATTCGTATTACGGACAGCGCGCTGGTCGCGGCAGCGAAGTTATCTTCTCGCTATATTGCGGATCGGTTTTTGCCGGATAAAGCGGTTGACTTGATTGATGAGGCGGCGGCGGCTTTGAAAATGCAGGTTGAGTCCATGCCAGATGAACTTGATCATGCGAAGCGTGAAATGACGCGACTTGAGATTGAGAAGCGTGCATTGTCAAAAGAAGAGGATGCAGAGTCGAAAGCCCGCTTGCAAGAGCTTGAAAAACATTTTGCAGAAGTCCAAGAAAAAACCCATGATGTGGAATTGAGCTGGAAAGCTGAGAAAGAAGTGTTGACGGCCAATGCCTCTTTAAAACAACAGATTGAAAAGTTGAAGAGCGAAGCAGAAATCGCCGAACGGCATGGTGACTTGGAGAAGGTGTCAGAAATTCGCTATGCGTCTTTGCCAAATACCGAGAAACTCTTGAAAGAAGGCGAAGCTAAATTGAAAGCCTTGCAAGGTCAGCGCGGCTTATTGCGTGATGCCGTGACTGAAGAAGACATTGCGCAAGTGGTGGCACGTTGGACAGGTATTCCGGTTTCGCGCATGTTGGTGAGTGAGACAGAAAAGTTGGCGGGCTTAGAACAGGTTTTGCATGAGCGCGTGATCGGACAAGATGAAGCGGTGAAAGCCGTGTCGAATGCGCTGCGTCGTTCTCGCGCCGGGATTAGTGAAGAAAAACGGCCGATTGGGTCATTCTTGTTCTTGGGTCCGACGGGTGTTGGCAAAACCGAGCTGGCAAAAGCCTTAGCTGAAGCCATGTTTGATGATGAAGACGCCGTGGTACGCCTTGATATGAGTGAATATTCTGAACGTCATACCGTGGCGCGCATGGTCGGCTCACCGCCAGGGTATGTGGGCTACGATGAAGGCGGACAATTGACCGAGAAGATTCGCCGTCGTCCCTATGCAGTGGTCTTGCTGGATGAAATTGAGAAGGCGCATCCGGATGTATTCAATACCTTGTTGCAAGTGCTTGATGATGGTCGGTTGACGGATGGAAAAGGACGAACCGTGTCATTTCGCAATACGGTGATCATCATGACTTCTAATGTCGGCTCCGACAAAATCTTAGATTGGGGCACGAGCAAAAAGGAAATTGGTTTTGGCGACGGTGAAACCAAAAATCAAGCCGAAGACGTACGCAATCAAGTGATGACCTTATTGCGTGAACAATTTCGTCCAGAGTTTTTGAATCGGATTGATGATGTCATCATGTTCCAAGCGTTGTCGCCGGTGGATTTGACCAAGATTGTTGATATTCAATTGTCTGAAGTGGCGAAGCGTATGGAAAACAAACGCATCACGATTGAGTTCACGTCTAAGGCGAAAAAATTGGTGGCAGAAAAAGGTTATGATCCGGCTTTTGGTGCGCGCCCATTGCGTCGCGCGATTCAAGATTTAATCTTGGATGAATTGGCGCTGCGAATTGTCGAAGGAAAGATCGTTGAAGGCGATCATGTGGTGGTAGATGCGAACAAGGAAAAGATCGTCATCAAGTAAACATCAAAGGAACGGATAAAAAAATCCCCCGACGTACATCGGGGGGATTTTTTTATTTCATCGACTTGAGTTGCTTTTCAATAGCAGACCATTTTTTGAGCAAAACTTTTTTCACTTCGGGAGCTTCTTTCTTGGTGATTTCTTTGGCTTTGACGTAGTATTCTGTGACCTTGTCGACGACATCGGCGTATTTTTCTTTGGTCAACTTTTCGATAGCTGGCAATTCTTTCATGAGTTTGGCTTGAAACTTCATGGCTTTTTTCTCGGCATCTTTGA
>JAYVTL010000064.1:0-5199 GCA_043788845.1 Candidatus Uhrbacteria bacterium | reverse complement strand
GCGCGCGAAACTGGCTTTGGAACAAGGGACGGCTTTGCGCGAGATGGAATGGAATGAAGATGAGCAAAAAGAGTTGAAACAATTGGCGCTCATGACATTGAAGCCGATTTTATATGTGGTGAATGTGGATGAGGGACAAATGCAGAGCGGTTCTTGGAAAGGAACCGTGGCTGGACTCATGAATCAGCCGGGCAAGCGGGTGGTGCCGGTGTGTGTGAAGATGGAAGCGGAGCTGGCTTCCATGAGTGATGAAGAAAAAAAGGAATATTTGGAAGCAATGGGACAAGAAAAGAGCGGTTTAGATGCTTTGATTGTGGAAGCGTATGAGGTATTGGGTTTGATTACGTATTTGACGACGGGTGAAATGGAAACGCGCGCTTGGACAATTGTGAAGGGGGCGAAGGCTCCGCAGGCGGCGGGAGTGATTCATACGGATTTTGAAAAGAATTTTATTCGGGCAGAGATTTCGAATTGGAAGGACTATGTGGCGTATGGAGAAGCGGGGTGTCGCGAGAAAGGATTATTGCGGATTGAGGGGAAGGAATATGTGATGCAGGATGGGGATGTTTGTCATTTTCGGATTGGGGGGTAGGGGGGGCTGCGGCGCTGCAAAATACAAAATATTGATTTTCGCGTGGGGCCTGCCGTCGATCGCATTTTTTAAAGAACTTTTTTCGCAAAAAGATTTTTAAAAAATACTCTCGACGTCACCCACGCTCACTATTTTGGTTGGGGGCAGCGTATTGAGGTAGTAAGTTTTTATATAAAATGACCCGATTTTTTTTCACTGCGAAATGATCACAGGAGGTCTTTGTTTGCGAAGACCTCTACGCGAAAAGAGGGATTCCGGATACAATGCTGGCATGAAACATCTTGGGAGAGGTTTGGTGGTTGCGGGGGTGTTGGGGCTGACGCAGGTCTTGGCGCCGGTGGTTTTGGCACAGGGGACGCAGGCGGGGAAGCCGGCGGCGGTGAAATTGCCGGATGTGTTGGGGGGAATTGGGGTGTTTGGGTTGGTGAATCGGGTGGTGACGACGTTTTTGGGGTTGGTGGGGGCGATTGCCTTGATCGTGTTTGTGTATGCTGGGGTGTTGTATATGATTTCGAGTGATGAGAAGGGGGTGACAAAGGCGAAGGCGGCGATGTCGACGGCGACGATTGGGATTTTGATTATACTGTTCGCTTATGTGATCACCCAGACTTTTTTGAAGGTCTTCATGACAGGTTGAGGCTGATGCGATACAATGTGGGCAATCTTTATGGCTCACTCTCGTTCATTGTTTACGCGGCTGGTGGTGGGGGTTTTATGTTTGTCGGTATTTGGTGCGGGTTGTACCAAGGGTCCAGATGCCGCTACGACGGCGGCATCGAAGAAAGTTAATTTGGTTATTTGGGCGGTGGTGGATGATGAGGATGTGTATGATGCCATGCTGACCGATTATCATAAGCTGCATCCGTATATTAGTACGGAGTTTCGGCGCTTTCGGAATGAGGAATACGAGAATGAACTGTTGAATGCGTTGGCAGAAGATCGGGGGCCGGATATTTTTTTGATTCATAATACTTGGGTAGGAAAATATCAGAGTAAGATTTTGCCGATGCCGCAAAGCACCAAGGTGGCGATTCAAACGGTGCAAGGAACGTTGAAGAAAGAATTGGTGTACTCGTTGCAGAGTATGCCGAGTGTGTCGGTACGGCAGTTTAAGGACGATTATCCAGATGCAGTAGCCAAGGATTTTTTGCGGGTGGTGAATGTGTCGCCAAATCCTGATAAAAAGGATTATCAAACGCGGGTATTGGGGATACCGATGTCGGTGGATACGATGGGAATGTATGTGAATAAGGATTTATTGAATGCGGCGGGGGTGACGACGATTCCGCAAGATTGGGATGCATTTCAGATCGCGGTGAAGAAGCTCGTGAAGCAATCGCCAACGGGTGATATTTTGCAGTCAGGGGCGGCGATTGGGACGGGGGCGAATATTGAACGGTCGCCGGATATTCTTTCGGTATTGATGATGCAAAATGGGGCGCATATGAGTGCGGATGATGGGACGCCGACCTTTAATACCTTGCCCAAGGAATTAGAAGGCCAACGTGAACAGCCGCCAGCCTTTCAAGCTTTGGGTTTTTATACGGATTTTGCGAATCCGGGGAAGGAAGTCTATACGTGGAACGATAAGCAACCAAATTCGTTGGATGCGTTTACGGCGGGGAAAACTGCGTTTTTCTTTGGGTATAATTATCATTTGCCGATTGTGCGGGCGCGAGGACCGCGGATTAATTTGGGTCTGTCTAAAATGCCGCAAATCCCAGGGAATCCGATTGTGAATATTGCGAGTTATTGGGGGTGGACGGTGTCGAAGAAGACGAAGAATGGAGATCTGGCCTGGAATTTGCTGAATTTTATGCGCCAGCCTGAAGAGAATGTTAAGTATTTGAAGGCAGCGCATCGCCCGGCGGCGTTGAAAAGCCAGTTGGCGGATCAATTAGAAGATGAAGATGTGGGGGTGTTTGCTTCTCAAGTGCTGACTGCACAATCGTGGTATCGTGGTACCGATCCAAGGGCGGCTGATGATGCTTTTGTGACCTTGATTGAAACTGTACTGGCTACGCCGGAGCTGATTAATCAAGCGATGACGGTGGCACTTGAAAAGATTGCTCAAACGATTCCGTATGCTCCGTAATTTTTTTGCGAGAATGAAGTTGCCGGTACAGATGCGGGCGGCTTTGGGGACGGCCTTGGCGAGTTTTACGATACTCACCTTGGTGATGCCGGTGCAGGCGCAGAGTCTGTATGGATTATTGCCGGCGAAGACTAAAGCTTGCTGGTCGAGTGGGAATTGCAGTTTGGATGATATTATCCGTACGGGAGTAGCGTTTGCGAATTTGTTGATTGGATTGTCGTCAGCGGCGTTTTTTGCCACATTTATTTATGGCGGAGCTTTGTATTTATTGTCGTTTGGGAGTGATGGGATGGTGACCAAGGCCAAGAAGGCGATGAGTGGAGCGGCGATTGGGATGTTGATCGTGATGAGTGCTTGGACCATAGTCAATTATCTGGCCTCGTCAATTACGGGGAAGCAAACATAACGTATGCGCAATGGTTTTCGATGGTCGATGGGGTTGATGAGTGCACTTTTATTATTGAGTGGGGTGGTTTTTCATCCTCGGGTGGTGTTGGCAGGGCAGGATGTGTGTGTGCCGTATGGTGGGTTGTCGATTCCTGATGGAGAGAGTTGTAAAGAGGGTGAAACGGTGAAAGATATTACGGTGCTGGGGTTGAAGGTGACGTGTTGTATACCAAAGGAAGAAAAAAATACTGATGTCACCTGTGCGGCGCGGGCGGCGGTGAAGTTCCCTGGGAAAGTGGCAAAGGATAGTCCGCTGTGTGTGAAGCCGAGTGAGGCTTGTCCGGCCGGGATGGAATCCGTGGATGAATCGAGTACGTGTTCATTTCCTTCGGCTAAATGTTGTATTGAATTGGTGGATAAAAGTGCTGGGCAATTGGGGACGGTGAGTTCAACCAAGCCAGCAACGCCTGGGTCATCGAGCAAATTGAGTGATCCGTTGAATTTGGGCGGCAAGGGACTGACCGAGGTTTTACAGCGTATTATTCAGACATTTTTGGGATTGGTGGGGGCGATTGCGATGTTGGTCTTTGTCACCGCCGGGGTGACGTATATGATTGCGACCGAAGAAAAACGGTTGTCGAAAGCGAAGGCGATGATGGCGAATGCGACGATTGGGATTACGATTATTTTATTTGCGTATGTGATCGCAACCACATTTTTTACCGTGATAACGGTGGGACTTTAAATATATGACACGCTTTAAGCTATTTCTCGCAACAGTGTGCTCTTTGGGGGCGGTATTGGGGTTGGGGCAGGTGGTTTGGGCGGCGACGCCAAATACGTGTGAGACCCAGGGGTCGAATTCTAGCTGTTTGCAGGCGTGTAATGTGTTGTCGGGGTTGGCGAAAGATGCGTGCGTGAAGGCGTGTACGAGTTCAACCAATACGTGTAAGAAGTCGTGTAATCCATTTACAGATACGACGGTGACGGGGGTGAATTGTGGGGATGCGAATAATGCCCAGGGGATTACTCAATGCTGTCAGGCGAAGGCGGGGAATGGGATTAATACTCCTAATTATTGTGAGACGCAGTGGAAATATACCTGTAAAAGTAGCTGTGATTCTAAGAAGGAAATTTTTCAATCGACGATTGATTGCGGTGATATAAAGAAGAGTCAGGGGATGGGGGCGTGCTGTCAGCCAAAGCCGGGGAATTCGCCTGGGCAAGGGAATGCGCAGCCGGGGTCAAAACCAGGCAATCCTTTTAACGATCCAAAGTACTTGGAATATGCGCAAAGTTGTTTTGCAAAAGGACCGGGGAATGCGTGTACGGGTGTTTCGCAGTGTGCCACGAGTAATATTGCTGGACCGTGTTCAGATGATGGGTCGATTGTTTGTTGTTCAGCAACGGCGGCGGCGAATACGGCGGCGGCTTGTACGGCGAATAAAGGGACGTGTTCAACGGGGGCTTGTCCGGCGGGGACGGTGAATTATGGTTTTTGTACCGATGATTTTCAAACTGAATGTTGTGTGGAGGATAAGACAGGGGCGAATGGTGGGCTTGAAGGATTGCCATATACCACGGCTGAATGTACGTCCCAACAAGGGACGTGCAGGAATGGTGCTTGTGAGGATTTAGAAAGTGCGATTGGTTTTTGTAATCAAGCGAGTGGAGTGACCTGTTGCAAAATACAGGCGCCAGCTGCGGGAGCTGGTTCAAATATCACGAGTTCGGCGAATTGTTTTGCGGTGGCTGGGACGAGTTGTGTGGGGAAGGCGACCGGTTGTTCGGGCGGAGCCCAGCCGATTGGGAGTTGTGATAAGGACGATACTGGGGCAATGGCTGGAGGCCCAGATACCATTTGCTGTGCACCGCCAGGAGCCGATTTAAAGCCGGTGCAAGATTTATCACCGGATGCGTTTGGGAATAAGAGTGTTGGTTTTGATTCGGTGAAGTCGTTTTATGGATATCAGGATCCATTGAATTTGCAGGGGAAAAATAAGGGCCCGCATTTGGTGTATCGGATTATTACGAATGTTTTGCCGATTATTGGGGCTTTGTTCTTGATGGTCATTTTTATTTCGGGGGTGATGTGGTTTACGGCTGGGGGTGAGGAAGCGCGCGC
>JAYVTL010000063.1:0-5903 GCA_043788845.1 Candidatus Uhrbacteria bacterium | reverse complement strand
CCAAACGGGGAAGGCACCGATATCCATCTGCGTGAGAAAAGCTTCGAGATCGGGCACATAATTTTCGTATATCAGATTTACGCCGTCGCATTGCTGAATGAGGCGCGCTGGTAATTTCGCGCCACAAATATGAAAACGAAAATCGCCTGGCGCTTTTGCGAGCAGCGCCGGCGCGATCTGTTCGATCAACAGCTCGGCGCCACGCAAATGAAAAGTTACGTTGTAGCTGGCACCGAGATAAAAAATATCGAGTGGCTTTTTATTGGGCTGAACATGTGGCGGCCGAATATATTGTGACAATTGTGTGATGGGCAATATATGAATCGGCGACGATGACCATGCTCGATAGCTGTCGAGTTCGAATAAGGGCGTGGTGGCAATGACATCGGAATAGGTAGCGGCATGTTTTTCACCGAGTCGCTTGGTGAATGAACGAAAGAGATTCAGTGGATTCCACTTTTGTTTTGCTGTCAGCATTTCCCAATAGAAATTAGCTTCAAAATTGTGGGAACGAAAGATAGAACGTATCCCCTGCTGTTTGGCGAATTTAAGGGTTGGCCAGGCATATGAGGTATAGGAAAAAATGGCATCGGGCTGCCAGGTGGTGACGAAACTCGTAAAAGCTTGATCGCGAATAAGTTCGTCAAAGACGCTGGCGCTGCGATCAAACAAGGCGAATGAAGTGAAGGCTCGTTTGAGCCAGGCCGTTAGGGAATCCTGTGGACGAAAGAGACGGACATCGAGCTGCAGACGTTTTGACAAGCGTTGGAGGACCGCTGGATCTTGCGCTGCCGTGTCGATGGAATACAAGGTGACATAATGACCGAGTGACTGTAATAACTCGATCGTGACATACATGTCTTGTTGGGCGGCGCCGGTGCGTGGGAAATGGGTGGCCGGGGTTATCAAGAGAATTTTCATAAGGGGAGCGTGCCTTTGAGTAGGGTAAAATGTGTCCCGACGGAATCATACGCAAACCATCTCCACGGTGCCTCATCAAAATAATTGACGGCGTCGAAAGGCCACCCATCGATGCGAATCACAGTATCATGAGATGCGAGCTCCGTCGCGCTGGGTTGTGAGTTGAAACATTGGTAGTCTGGTGAGATTGGTTGCACTTGCACTGGCGTCGGCATGTCTTCCATTTGTTTCAATAAGCGAGATGATGACGACTGGCAGGTTGTCTCATAATTGACATAGGATGCCGGTGTATGCCAGGCAGGCAACAGCGGGCCGACGACGAGGACCTGGGTCGAAGTGGGCACGACATGCAAAGCTTGGACGAGTCGTTGCTCGACGGGTCCTTGCGCGGCGATACGTGTCCATTGTAGATCAAAAATAAGCTGAGCCCCGATGTGGATGACGCAGGCGATAAAGATGATCACCCAATATATACGGCGTCTGCTTTCGAAGCGCGCGAGAAAAGCAACGACCAAAACGTAGAGGGCGATGATGGTCGGTAAGGCATAACGCACAACACCGGATTCTGACGACGAAAAAAACAATAGATGGGTCATGCCACCGAGTACCGCCATCCACCACCACATTTCTCGCAGGAGTTGTTTGCGCCACAAACCGAGTGCACTCATGATGATGACAAACGCAATTGGGAGTGGATGGTTGATAGCGATAACTCGGAGATAAAACGCGAGTGAAGGTAAGCCAAAGAGATGGATGGCATAGCCTGGTTTACCGGCCATGCCCACCAGCCGGAGGAAGGGTGTTGGATTCCACCAGACCAGAGCCGTACAGGCGACAAGCATCGATACAACATAGCCACCAAAACGTTTTACCGCGAACACATGCTTTGCTTGAACCCAGCCGACCAGGATGGGAAGCAACATGATCTGATACAGTACTGAAATATAACTAATCCCAAAGCCAGCGACCGTGATTGCCCCGAGCCAGAGCCAGGCTTGACGCGAGGCACCGCGCGTTTCATGCAAGCGAACGATGTGTACCATGGTCCAGATGAAAATGGCGCACAAAAAAATCCAATGCCGAAAAAAATGTGAATGCTTGAAGACGAGATAGTCACTCCCGATGAAGATGGCAGAGAGATACGGGATCCAGGTGCGCGACAACGGATTGAAGGTTTTTGTTTGAAATAAACGATATACCCCTACGAGCAAAACGACACCGGCGAAACTGGACCACCAGCGGGCGAGAAAAATCAAACTCCCCCAATCTCCGATCACCGACAAGCCATATTCTGATAAAGTGTGAATGGCACCCGTGGCAAATCGATATCCGACATCCACCACGACCGCCGGCAGAGCGAGCACGGATAGGATCGGACCATAATAGACGGCGGCTTGTCCGCGCAGGGCAAATGGATTTTTGTCACGTAACATCACGAGAGATCCGTAGATGGGTGCTGGTTCGTCGCCGATGGTGGTTGAGATGAAGGGGCTCTGGTGCGTTTCATACGAAACCCCGATGACATGCACAGCTGCCCAAGTCAGCAAGAGCGCACATGCCCAGACGCGGAGACGGCTATTCGACCTTGGTTGCCCGTTTGCGGAAGACATATTCGATCTGCTCAAAGCCACCAACCCAATAGCACCAGATGCGCGAGCAGAACCCCGGAGACAAGTTGGCGAGTGGCGTGATGACCGCGTTGAGGCCTTGGACAATCGCCGCTTGCCAGCCTGGCACCACCATGCGGTAAATATCAAAACGAATAGCCCAATCCAGACGCAGCCGGACAAAGTCTAGCTCGGGGCCATAATAGAAGGCTGAGAGACGTTTTTCGAAATAGTAGCGAAAGCCAACGTCAAAGCCGTGACGATGTTCAGAATGTGTGAAGCCACGTGAGAAATGCGGTACACGGATGTGGATCTCGCCGCCGGGTGCAAGCAATTGCTCACAGGAGCGCATGGTGCCAAAAACATCATCAAGATGCTCGAGCACATGGAACATGGTGATCTTGGAATATGTTTGGTGCGGGAGTTGCAGTAGCGCCTGCGGGTCGTTGAGGTCGAGGACGACATCACATTGTGCATCGGAGCGAATGTCAACATTCAATGCGCCCTCGATCGGGAAGTCACCGCAGCCGAGATTGAGGTTGGTACGCGCTAGGAGTTGGGGCGTGAGTTGTTGCGGAGTTACGCTCATAAAGATTATTTCGTTCCAAAACCGCGCCAGCTATTCCCATACCGTGGCGTGATCGTAATGTCGTGTAAGGTATTTTTTTCAAACCAGGTTCGAAAATCTGCTTGGCGAATGTAAAATGCAATTTCTGGTAAGAGATGGTCGAAGACAATAGAAAAGTTTTCTGCAAAGCTGTAGCCAGAAATTGAACACAGGTATGCGCTGTATGGCAATATTTTTTTGAGCCACGGACGCGTGTCTGCGGGACGGTAGCAAAGCTTCAACGCCGTCTGCAAGATGACCGCGAGTCCAAAAGCGAGTGCTTTAGTGATAGGAAGTGGAAGCTTGGAGGTCACGGTGCGGATGGGGTTGAGCAGATAGATAATCCAACCATTTCCTTCTCTTCCATAGACCCAGGCTGAGACTGAGCCGTTGGTTTTCACCTTGTCGACCATGCAGCGAAATGATTTTGCGGGATCGGGTGTGTGATGTAAAACACCGATCGAGTAGGCATAGTCAAACACGGGTTTGAGCGGGATGTGATAGATATCAGCTTGAATGATATGCACACCTTCATCGCGGCCGATATTTTTGAAGGCGGCGTCAACGGCATGTGACAAGTCGATGCCAATCACCTCGCGTGCGCCAAATTTTTTGGCCTGCAACATATGTCGACCCTTGCCGCAGCCGACATCCAAAACGGTTTTACCGACAAAGAACTCTTTTTTGACCGGTTCGATCCAGCTCAAGAATTGCTTTTCGTATTCATCAGTTAACATCGAAAACTGATTCCATTCTTCGCCAAAACGTTCAGCGGTTTTCCAATTCTTTTGATCGGGTGCCTGTGGCATCAAGCGTGGGACGCCACCGCGGATGGGGAAGTTGCCACAACTGCAGTGCAGTTCGCCTTCCATGACTTCATTCCCCTCTCGCACTGTCGCGAGCAAGGTGTAGGCACCGTGACAGGTAGGACATTCTAATACATTCAACAATGTTTCCTTCATAGATTGATTTTGTCTTTGACCGAATACCAGGTTGAATTGCGTGACTCATAATACGTCCGCATCTGGACTTCGGCCATCAAGCCGAACAAGATGAATTGAATCCCAACGATGACGAACATCGCACCGACGGTCGGTAAGGGGGTTGAGACGAAATGCAAGCCGCCGAGGCGCAGGATAATCGCCGCGACTTCTGCCACGATGCCGAGGGCGAGTGACAAAAAGCCAACAGCTCCAAAGAAATGCATGGGGCGATTGAAATATCTGGTCAAAAATTTTACCACGATCAGATCGAGTAGAACTTTGAAGACACGTGAGATGCCATATTTGGAAACACCAAATTGGCGCGCGCGATGATTGACTTCAAGTTCGGTCACACGACCGCCGGACCAAGCCGCGTAGGCTGGAATGAAACGATGCATCTCGCCGTACAGCTCGATCCCCTGGATGAGGGTACGTGAATAGGCCTTCATACTGCATCCGTAGTCGTGAAGCGAAACTCCGGTCAGCGCAGAAATAATGGCATTGGCTGACCACGATGGAATTTTGCGTAACATGAGTCCGTCTTTGCGATCTTTGCGCCAACCCGAGACACATGAAAATCCTTCTTCGATTTTTGCGAGGAAACGTGGAATGTCGGCGGGATCGTTTTGGAGGTCCGCGTCCATCGGAATGATGATGTCGGCGGTGGCCGCCTTGATACCACAAGACATGGCCGCGGTCTGTCCAAAGTTTCGACTGAACAATAGCACTTTTACCCGAGGATCCTGCTGCGCGAGTTCGCGTAAGACTTCACGACTACGATCGCGAGAACCATCGTCCACAAAAATAAATTCAAAACGAACATCAGGCATGGTCGCTGCAACCGCTTGCAATTCTACATAGAGTGGTTGCAGGCTTTGTTCTTCGTTGTAGACAGGCAAAACAACAGCTACACTTGTGGTTTTTTTGGCTATATCCATAGGAAATCAAGGTTAACTCCAGGCACGGTACCACAATTGGAACATGAGTAAAGCCCACAATTCCTTGCGTCGATCGACCTTGCCCGAGGCTTGTTCTCGCAAGAGTTTGGCGACGGATGCAGGTTGAAATATGCCCTGGCTGTGGAGATACCTAGCGTCGGTGACTTCACGCAGACGTTCAGCAAGTGGACCGCGCAACCAATCGGCGACGGGGATGGCGAAGCCGTGTTTTGGTCGATTGATAACTTCGTCTGGGATGCGACCACGCAAGATTTCTTTGAATAACCTTTTGTGTTTCCATGCACCGAGTTTGAGTGATGGTGGCAAGCCAATCAGGTATTCTACGACCGCGGTGTCGAGCAAAGGGGCGCGTGCTTCGAGCCCATACCACATGGTGGCACGATCGACCTTGACCATCACTTCGTCCATCAAGAAAGTTCGCAAATAGGCCCAGGTCCAAGCTGACCATGCTGGGAGTTCGCCCGCCTCGGCAGCTCGTGCGCGCAAGGCGTCTTCTGCATTGGTGCGAGAAATGTGGGCGGCTAGTTCTGGCACAAGCAAGGTTGATAAGGTGCCGCTTTCAAAAGCGCCACGCCAGGCGGCATCACGTGACCACATGTCGGATCCGGTAAGCCCCCGAGCTAGACGTTGTGCTTTAAAACCTGCACTGAAATACCCAGAGCCGGCTGGAACTTGTTTCAAGATGTTGGCTATGGTCGAACGGAGCTGGGTCGGTAACCACGACAGGCGCTGCGTCCACTCATGTGCCAAAATATGTTGATAGCCGAGCAAGAGTTCATCTCCCCCGTCGCCGGACAAGGCGACCGTTACTTGCGAACGAGTGAAG
>JAYVTL010000062.1:0-2361 GCA_043788845.1 Candidatus Uhrbacteria bacterium | reverse complement strand
TCACCATCATGGGTCAAAACGGCGCCGGCAAAAGCACCTTGTTCAAACTGATCACTGGCGAACTCAAACCCATTAAAGGCATAGTCAGCATCTCGCAAGGCGCCAGCATCGCCGAACAAAAACAAGTCATGAGCAAGGAGTATTTCCCCATGACCTTACGCGAATATTTCGCCACCTCCTTCAAAGACGAAGTCCCGTACAATCTCGACAAGCGCATCGAAGACGTGCTCGAAGCCGTCAACCTTAAAGTCCCGATCGATCGCCTGGTCAGTGCCTGCTCCGGCGGCCAACAAGCACGTTTGCTCGTGGCCTACGCCCTCATCCAGCAACCCGATATTTTATTGCTCGACGAGCCCACCAACAATCTCGACCTCGAAGGTATTTGGCATCTCACCGGCTTTTTGATGTCCTACGAAAAAACCGTTATCGTCATTTCCCACGACGCCAATTTCTTGAACTCCTTTACCCAAGGCGTGCTCCATCTCGACGCCCATCGCAAAAAAGTCGATCAATACGTCGGCGACTATTTTGACGTGGTCAATGAAATCGCCGCCCAAGTTGAACGCGATCGCATGAAAAACGCGCGTCTCTTAAAAGAAATTCAAGATAAAAAAGACAAGGTCAACTTCTTCGCCAACAAAGGTGGAAAGATGCGCAAGCTTGCCAGCAAATTGCGAGAAGAAGCCGAAGAAGCCGAAGAAAACATGGTCGACGTGCGTCGCGAAGATCGCACCTTGTTTCCATTTGAAATCGAAGCTCAAGATTTTCCGCAAGCCGTGCTTACTTTGAAATCTGTTGACCTACTCAAAGACAATCAACCGGTCACCCGCGAAGTTGACGTCGTCATGCGCAAAAAGCACCGCGTCATTTTGACTGGTCCCAACGGCATTGGCAAAAGCACCTTGCTGCGCGCCATCTTTGATGGCACCTCCGCCGGCGCCACCATCGCTAAAGACGCCCGCGTCGGCTATTACCGCCAAGATTTTTCTGGTCTCGATTTTGGGAAAACTGGTTTTGAATCCCTAGCTTCGGTCATGGTCGGCCAAGTCAACGACGAAGACATTTACGCCGTCGCCGGCCACTTCCAACTCCCATCTCGTTTGCTGCACCAACCCATCGGCAGCTTGTCCGAAGGCCAAAAAGGTTTGCTTTGCTACGCACAATTCGTCTTGCAAAAACCTGCGCTCTTGATTCTCGACGAGCCCACCAACCACATCAACTTTCGCCACTTACCCGTCATCGCCCAAGCCCTCGAACAATATAAAGGTGCCATGCTTTTGGTCAGTCACGTCCAAGAATTCGTCGACGAAATCCATTTTGACGAAACGATCGATCTCGAGAGATTGTTGAATAAGGAATAAAAGATTCAAAAAACCCCGCGAGACACTTGCGGGGTTTTGGTTTCTTGAAAGAAAGTTGTGCTGCTTACTTTCCGTTTCTTTGTGTGCGCAAGTCAACGCATCGATTGAGTTTCTCTATGCACTGTTGCATATCGCTTTGAAGCAATTCTCCGTTTTTCTTCCATCCCTCGATGAGCTCATTGTCCCGCTTGAGCGCGCCCTGCGCTTCCATGAATTGATCGCGCAGCTCCTGAAGCTGTGTCTGGCTTTGCGTAGCTTGCTCTTTCCAGTACCTTGCTTCAGCCTCTGCGCTAGAGGTCGACCCAAATCGGTAGAACGTGACCGCGAACGGTACGAGCGAAGTCACACCGGCAGAGGCTATAAAGATGAAGAGCAGTCTTCGTCCCCACTTCATGTCCTTGTGAACTGCAAGGATGATGGCGCCCAAATTGCCAAGGTGTTCGACTTGTCTTTCGATCGTCCCAGTCAACTGCTGAAGGTAGCCAATAAATGGCCCATGTATCGATTCATCTTGCTGCTTTTTATCAGCGTCCATCGTGACCTCCGAAAGTGCTAGGCGCTTGGTATCAACAAATGTCTCTGTGGTCAAATGCTAGAACCCCCTCTTTGCGAAAGAGGGGGCAGGGGGAGTTCTGGTTGACATGTATCGCGTCTTTCCGTTATCGTGTTCTCAACAATCAAAGATCCATCCAGAGTGATCAGAAATTCCTTTCGAGGAAGTGGGATACGACCCATTTGACTGATCCAGCAACCGCCGATTCATTTCGGAAAGGTGCTCACTTCGTCCCAGCAATGGGAAAGATGGCGGAATGCATAAAGCCTCCGCATCATGGAGGTTTTTTGTTTGTCGATCTTTCAACCAGGAGAATCGCATGTCACGAAAAATCTCGATCGAAGTCTTTTTCCCGAGCAAGCAAGAAGACCGCGACACCTTTTGGCGCGGTATCGAAAGTCTCGCGCCCTTGCAGCCGAGCTTCATCTCGCTCACCTGCAAATCCAA
>JAYVTL010000061.1:0-2067 GCA_043788845.1 Candidatus Uhrbacteria bacterium | reverse complement strand
CACCAACTGTTGATGTTCTTGAAAAGCTTGATCAGCAATCAGCAGCGGCACATAAATCAGCAACCCCGGCACAAAAGCGAAACCAAACAGCACCATCTTCTGCCATATAAACCGCTCCTTTCGATTTACCACCCAACCACTTACCAAAAAAATCCCCACTACCGGCATCAAATACGGATGAAACGTAAACAGCGCCGCAAAACATATCGCACCCCCTACCATCCGACCGGTACGGGCGAACGGCGTTCGCCCCGCTCCCTCCGCAATACTCTCCCACCCCATCCGCAACCCCAAAATCAACAACGCCGACGACCACACAATATGCGCACCCGCCGTTAATTGCGGCGCCAAAGAAAAATCCGGCAAATGATCAAGCGAAAAATTTCCCTGCAACGCCACTTCCACTACTGACGAACCCGCCGCCAACACCAAGGAAGAATACATCCACCCCCCACCCATTCCCAGAAAGGCGAGAACCGTCGCAGCCCCATTTCGCCGCGCCGCCAACCACACCGCAAACACCAACACCACTGTCCCCAGCGCCTTCGCCAATTCATGCACGACCAAAATGGGCATGCCCGTTCTCGCCACCATTCCCCACACCGACCAAAATCCATCCAACCGTTTCGCATGTGGCTCGATCGCATACAAATTATCCAATAGCACATGTCCCTCCGCGCCTTGGCGCAAATAGGATTGATACACCGCCGCATCACTCTGGCTCTGAAACGTATCTCCCAACCAACGCATCCCTTTTGGCGCATGACCCATCATCCAGCCATCAAAACAAACTTCCCCACCAACCAGCGCCAGGCTAAGCATGATGGGGAAGAAAAATCGTTTGAGGAGTTTCACATTAGCGGGCGACCAGCGGTACCACGATGCGGAAGGGTTCAGTATTCCCATCCGGCCTCGTCCGTATCCCCAGTCCGATCACATCGGGTACCAGGTAACGAATCAGCGGGTCATGTGCCGCATCTTCTACCAAAAGCGCTTGAATTTCAAATGAAGTCAGTTTGACGCTGCCCGTGGTACCGCTCAAACCACCAGCCTCCATTGACGCGCGCAACTGCGCCGCCGTCACCGCCGGATAATCCGACCGGTCCGCATCATCGAACACCGCAATACTCCCACTCATCACCGTCGTCCGCGCAGCATCCAATTCAAGCTCCGCGGTCACCACCGGCGTCCCATCCGCAAACGTCGCCAAGCGCCCATCCATCAAAGCAGGGAAAGACACATGCTGCACCGCTGGGAATTCTGGCGCCACGCAATTTCCATCTTTGGTGAATGGCAAAATCGGCAGACTCACACTCGATCGCACTTGCTGCGCCGCAAATTCACGCACCGCATGCACCGCGGCGGCGTCCATACACTGTCCGTTCTGTTGTTGTTTTTCCCACCAGTTATTCCAATCCGGCTGAAACAACGCATCACCCGATTGGCTGACATTCAAGCCATGCGTTTTCAAAAACGTGCTCGCCATATTCAACAGCGAATCACGATGCGGCAATACCGCCACCGTCAGCGGCATGTCTACGGTCGCCCGCGCAAAGGCATATCCCCGCCGCGTCGCATCATAGGTCCAGGTTGCACCCTCCGTATCTTTCCAGCGCATCTCAAGTTGCTGACTCTGTGGCAAGCGTCCCAACAATCCGCTCGGAATCCGCAAGGCATTTGTCACATTGCGCAGTTCCGTCTCATTCGGCAACCCCGACCGCAACCGCAAGACCGTCACCTTGGCCGGAATATCCGGCAACGCTCCTTCTATCGTCACCACCGCCGTCGATCGCGGTACCGCCACCACCGGCAATACCCCAAACCCCTTCACCGCCGCTACCTCGCGCTGCGAAGGAAATTGCTCAAACGGTTCTGCCACCGGCAAAACCGGCGCCGTCGTACACCCAGCACCCACCAGCGCCAATAACCCAGCGCCAACCATCATGCGAGAAAAAAGGGGAGACATAGCCAGAGTGTATCGCGAATCGTGCATCATGTAACGCCGCATGCGAAAAAAAAAGAAACGCCACCCTCACCCACAATTCCCTGAGCTTGTCGAAGGGCTGC
>JAYVTL010000060.1:0-1625 GCA_043788845.1 Candidatus Uhrbacteria bacterium | reverse complement strand
CGTTCACGCATCGAAGCATCCAACCATTCAATCCGCTTAATGCCCACATCAAATTCATCAGGTCGACTCAAATACTTTTCCAAACGATGAATCTCCACCCCGCGACGAAATGAACTGGTAATACCATACTGAATGGCTTCAATTAAAATATCATTGGAATACCCACGATCATGATTTTGTTCATAAACGATCAAGGCCGCATGATCCCAATAACTATGAGTGATCCGTCGCAACAGAGAACGAGTCAAATCTTTTTTATGACGAACCACAATGATGTCGGCGACTTGAAGCTTTGGTAATGCCCCATGGATTTTTTCCATCGGTGATAACCGAATCTTCTTTACAGAACGAACAGCCATGCCACTATGATATAATATTCTCAGCCCATTCACAATATGACGCGCAAAAAAAAATTACCACCAACCATCGACGCAAATGTCTGGGTGAACGCCATTCCAATTCCGGTCTTTGCACTCGATCATACCAACCAGATTATCTTTACCAATACCGCGTTTGAGCAGTTGCTTGGTATCAAAAAAGCCAATCTCCTTGGCTCAAGCTTAGAAAATGCCTTAGGAAAAGAGCGTTCTCAAAAGCTCTTGCAACATGTCCTCCGCGCCTATAGCGGCACGACCACCGCCGAATCTTTCAAAACCGACGCGGTTCAAAAAAACGGCAAACACATCCGCGTGACCATTTTGCTAACACCTATTTTTGAAAACAAAAAACGTATTGTGACCAATGTCGTAGGTATCATCGAAAAAGTTACCAAACAACCGCATCTCTCATTCTTCTCTCATTTACTATGAACAAACTCATCCCCGTTGGTCTGATCGCAGCCGGTGCCATTGTTAGTTTGGTTGGTGGAGGTTGCTCAAAACCAAAAACCCCAACGCCCGTTGCTCCCAAAGCACAACCAGCTGCCACCACCACCGGCGCTCAAAAGCCAAGCTCTAACACCACCGTTCAATCCGTCACTATTAAGCCGGGGCTCAAACCCGTCGTCGCCAAACCAACCCCAGCACCAGCCCACGCTACCAGTGTCGTCAGTATCAAAGATTTTCAATTCTCGCCGCTGGTACTCGCCATTAAGGCAGGGGACACCGTGGTCTGGAAAAATACTGACAGCGTCGTACACCAATCCAAGTCTGATGGTGCCATCTTATGGGATTCAGGCGCCATTCAACCCGGCAAATCATATAGCCATGTCTTCCCAGCACCAGGCTCATATACCTACGCCTGCCCGGTTCATCCCAACATGAAGGCCACCATCATCGTTCGCTAATCACTCACCCAAAACAAAAACCCCGATCGTTGATCGGGGTTTTTTAACTCTAGCTTATTTCTTCAAAGCTTTCTTCTTCATCCACATGGCTTGCAATGAGAACTTCCCTGGACCCATCAAAGCGATGGCCGTAGCAACAGCAAACAAGGTGTAGTCGATTTCACCGCGACCAAGATCAAATTTCTTGACCATGGTAAAGGCCACCAACATCACAATGGCAATCAAGACACCAAATACATTGGTCCAAATGCCCAACAACATCGCCAACCCCCCAAGGAATTCAGACAAGGCTGCCGCATAGGCAAACACCGCAGGCATTGGAAAACCAAGACCAGCTACC
>JAYVTL010000059.1:0-4271 GCA_043788845.1 Candidatus Uhrbacteria bacterium | reverse complement strand
TCAGCCGAAAATTCTTGAGTGAACCACGCCTGTGGACGAACATGCTTGATTACCTGACCGGACGGGGGTGCAACTCCCCCCATCTCCACCACATCGCTCTTGAGCGACCCAGCTAGTTCAATCCTGTAGCTCAATAACGTGTACCTTGTAACTTCGGTTGATCGATCTCCGACGTTACAAGTTGCAAGTTACAAGTTACAAACCGTACCAACCCCCAATGCGCATCCACTATCGCCGGAAACAATATCAAAAGCCAACTGGCGTTGATTATCGAGCCAACGAACGTATCCACGTTCCCGAGGTCCGAGTCATCGACGAAGAAGGCAAGTTTCTGGGAGTCCTCAAAATTGCAGATGCCATCGCCATCGCCCAAGAGCGCGAGATGGACTTAGTGGAAGTTTCTCCCAAAGAAAACCCACCTGTCTGCAAGATTCTTGACTTCGGTGCCTTCAAATATCAAAAGGAGAAGGAAAAGAAAGCACAAAAGGCTCATGCAAAACAAGTAGAAGTCAAAGGTATTCGCCTCTCGGTCAAAATGGGCGTCCATGACCTCGATGTGCGCAAAACCCAAGCCATCGGCTTCCTCGAAGATGGAGACAAGATCAAAATTGAAATCATGCTCCGCGGTCGCGAAAAAGCTCACGGCGAACTCGCTGAACAGCGTATCCGCGCCTTCATGGCCGAGATCGAAAAAAAGTACCTGCTCTACATCGAGCAACCAGTAACACGGCAAGGCGGCAACGTTTCAGCCATCGTCGGACGAAAATCGTAACCTTCATCAACTATTCATATGAAAACCCACAAGACAGTTTCCAAACGCGTCAAAGTGACCAAGTCCGGCAAGCTCTTAAAAGTCCATGGTGGCCAAAACCACTTCAATGCTCGTGACGCTGGCAAAATCACCCGCAAAAAGCGCCGTGACCAAACCATGCCAAAGCAATACACCAAGACCCTTAAGCAATTGATCGCTTCCTAAAAAAACCAGACAAGCTGTTTAGCTTCTCTCCAGCGCTTAATCCCCCTAACAAGCTAACAAGCTCCCAATCCTATGCCTCGCGTAAAACGTGGAACCCACCGCATCAAACGTCGCAAAAACATCCTCGCCCGTACCAAAGGTATGATGTGGGGACGCAAGTCCAAAATCACCCTCGCCAAGGTGGCCGCCACCAAGGCCGGTGTTAACGCCTATGTCGGTCGCAAGCTCAAAAAGCGCGACAATCGCGGCCTTCAACAAAACCGCATCAGCGCCGCTCTCAAAGAGATGGGCATGAGCTACTCCAAGACCATGGGCGCGCTCAAAAAGAAGAAAATCGAGCTCGATCGCAAGATTCTGTCTGAACTCGCGATGCAATACCCAGCCATTTTCGCCAAGATTGTCGCCTAAAACCCAACAATCAAACAAAAAACCCGACCCAGCGTCGGGTTTTTTGCTGCGAGAAGGGTTGACAAAACCCCACTTTTCTGGTAAAAGCACCATAGCGAAACGCTACGTTCTTCTTCGAAAAAACCCCAACCAAAACCAAAGAGGCCTCATGCATCTCGCATCCAAACCCAAGGTTCAGTTTCAGCTCATCCCCGGAGGTCGCCAGCCGGGCGACCACCCCACTCGTCCGCCGGTGGCCAAGGAGGCCATCGAACCTCCAACGAATCAGGCCAAGCCCACCAAGGCCGCCGTCCTGCCGCTCATGCGGCTCAAGCAGGACAAACGCGTCGTCATCTGTCATTCGTACGACGTCGGCAACATCCCCTGCCGCGATGTGGCCCTGATCGCACCACCGGCCTCGCACAACAGCATCCCCGACTTCGTGAACTTCCTCAAGCAGCACGGCTGGGAATTTCTGTTCACCGACAAGGAGAAAATGCCGCTTGAGTTCGACGTCGACAGCCATACCGACCCCGGCACCAGCTTCGTACAGATCACGCAGCAGCTGCTCGACTACGACGAAATAGAAATTACGACCGAGATCCAAGCCATCCACGCCGACTTCGAGACCGGCCGTGGCTACTTTCGACCGCAGCCCTTCTGAAGCTACTAAGACCTCACACCAAAACTATGGTGTGAGGTCTTTCGTTTTTAGAAGCGTCGCCTGGAATGTGATATACTGTTTTTGAAAATATGCCACGTGAATCTTTCTCCCCAAAACCTGCATCATCGCCCGACTCTTCTCGCCTAAAAAATGGCGTCCAAATCGCCAAAAGAAAAGAACGCATCAAACAAGCACCTTCGGTAGCTGATGAAAATCTCGATCTACAAAAAATCGACCAAGATTGGGATGAGCTGGCTGCCGCACAAGAAGCCGCTGCCCCCATCAGTGAAACGCGTTTGAAGGCACTGCCAAAAGCACGCGAAAATTTTGCACATGAAAAAGACAACGTCATTATTTCACCCGAAGCCGCCCGCCCCGACATTTCGCATGTGGCCGATGAAGTAAATACCTATTTCAAACAACCCGCCGCACTCAAAGGCTATCTTGATTCCATCTCCGGACAACTCTCAAGTGGCGCCAAGATGGAAGAACTTTCCTTACCTTGGGGTAGTGAAAAATTCACCGACATCGGCTGGAAGGCCGAGGACGTGCACCAACTCGTGGCCAAAATGCACCACGACAATCCAACCTTGGAAGGTGCAAAGTATGTAGAAACTTTGCGTGAAAAAATCGCTGCCGAAGAAAAAGAAAAATCCGAACTCGCCGCCAAGCAAGCCCGCGAATACAAAAATCTCCGCGAACGCGCAGAAAAAATAGCCAGCCAAATCGAAACCCTGCGTGAAAAAATGTCACTCGGCGAACGCGCTGGCAACTTTTTTCGTCGCTTGGGCGGCACCAAGGTTTCTGACACTGAAGTCAAACGCACCGAATTACAAAATACCTTAGACGACATTCGTGGCGAGATGTCCATGTACGAGGAAAGCGAACAAGACAAAAAGTACAAACAAGAGCCTTCCTACGTTAAATCAAAATCCGAAGCAGCAAAAGACATTTTGGCTGAAACAGCCGCTACCCTGATGCCGGGTGTTGCCAACATCGAAGAACGCAACCAAGCCGCTACCGAAGCACGCCAAGGTATATCTCTCCCTCAAGAAGAGTTCACCAAGCTGGAAGAATTTGAGGCTTCACTCGAGCGTAATCCAGCTACGGCACTCCAACAACAGCGCGACCTCCAAAAGGCCAACCGCGACCGCTTAAAAGCCGCCGCCGAAGCACGCCGTAAAGAAGCCGCTCAAGATGAAGCCATTCGTATCGGTGGTGCAGGCAATGGCGCCCGTCGTCGTGGCGCCGGCGTCGGTATGGCATCAACCGCAGAAATCGCCGCCCGTGCCCAACGTGACGAAATGGCCGAACGTCCAATGACCGACGAAGAACGTCAAGTCTTAAGCGAAGAATTCCAAGCACAACGTCGCGAAGATATGGGCATTGCCAAACCAATGTCCTCCGCCGACATCGAAGCCATCGTCCAAGCCGAACGCGCCAAACGTGGCTGGGTCAAAACCGAGGATGAAGGTCTCGAAGTCTTAAGCGATCAAGATGAAATCAAAGAAGAAGCTCCAGTTGT
Organism: Candidatus Uhrbacteria bacterium; assembly: GCA_043788845.1. Classification (GTDB taxonomy): domain Bacteria; phylum Patescibacteriota; class Patescibacteriia; order 2-12-FULL-60-25; family 2-12-FULL-60-25; genus JADZEJ01. Next base: position 719 of record JAYVTL010000059.1, on the reverse strand, counting down.
TGAACAGGCCCCCGTTGCTACTCCTTCAAAAAAGCGCGAACTCAAGCACAAGCGCAATGACGCTCCTGCCGAAGACGTTTTAGCCGACTTCCAAGCTCAACAAGCCCAAGAAGCAAAGGCCGCTGCTGAAATCAGCAAGCTCTCTCCAAGCGATGAACAAATCATCGACACCATGGCCGCGCAAACCGACTACGAGCAACGTGTAGTCAAACCTCAACAACGCGCCATGGAAATGCTTAGCCACATGAACATCGGTTCAGCGCAGCAAGAGGTACCCGAAGCGCATGATCTGTTCAATGTAATCAATTCCCAGTTTGAAAAGTCACAAGCCACTTTTCACAAAGCCAGTGAAGATCCTACTGCTCAGCTCAATCTCATGAGCTATGGCGTGAAAGAAAAGAACATCGCTCCAGCCACCAAATACGTCTACATGCTCGCCGCCATGCGCCAAGCAGAAAAAATGAATGACATGTCGGCCGCCGCCGACCTATGGGATAACTTGAATCAAATGAATTCCCTGCTTGGCCTGCAAGGCAATGCCATGATCCAAGCCTCCATGATGCCACGCCAACAAATCCGTACACCAAGCGTTGGCAAAACCATCGAACGCGCTCGTGCACGCCGCAAATCGACCGACCGTATGGCCAGCGGAGGATTAACCGGAGTCTAAACAACATTTAAAAACCCCTCCGAAGTACTTCGGAGGGGTTTTTAAATGT
>JAYVTL010000058.1:0-13222 GCA_043788845.1 Candidatus Uhrbacteria bacterium | reverse complement strand
AAGTCACCACGCGCCACCATAATGGCATCACATAATGGCAAAATCTCATCAAAGGCATCGACAGCTTCTTGCTTTTCAATCTTCGCAATAATCTGAATTCTCTTTCCCCGTGGTCCACAGCTATTCAACAGCTTCCGCAAATCTTTGACATCATTCGCACTCCGCACAAACGACAACGCGACAAAATCAACCCCTAAATGTGCCGCAAAACGTGCATCCGCCCGATCTTTTTCTGACAATGCTGGAATGCGTAACTTGGTTCCAGGCAAATTCAAACCTTTATGCGGCAACAACAAACCACCTTGCACCACCTCGGTAAAAATCCGCCGACCAACAACCTTCTTCACCACCACTTCAAGCAAACCATCATCAAATAAAATATGCTCTTTCGCTTTCACGTCACGATGCAACTCTGGCAAAGTCACCGGGATATCCCCGGCGCGCATTTTTTTCTCGGTAGAAAAAATGACAACTTTTCCTTTCACTAGCTTCACACCTTTTTTAGAAATATCCCCAATGCGAATTTTTGGCCCCTGCAAATCGCCCAAAATCCCAAACGGCCGACGCAACATTCGCCCCGCTTGATTTAAGCGCGTAAATAATCTGGCATGATCAGCATGTGTACCATGCGAAAAATTAAGCCGTGCCACATCCATCCCCATCTTTCCTAGCTTCACCATGCTCACCACCGTATTCGTCGCTGGTCCAATGGTGCACACGATTTTTGTCCGTTTGATATTCGCCATATTTTTTTAAAAAGAAGTTTTGGTATATTCCGTCAAGGTCACCGGCACCAGCAAATATTTTCCTTCTCGCAAGATGCGCAAGGTCACGGTATCACCCACCGCATATTCTGCGATGCTACTAGCCAATGCATGCCGTTCGTCCACTATCATACCATCAATCGCCGTAATAATATCTTTTTCTTTCAATCCCGCCTTGGCCGCCGGTGAACCAACCATCACTCCCCGCTCTACGCCCGAACCAATCACCATCACTCCCGATGTTGCCGCCAACCCCTGACTCAGCGCCATCTCCTCATCAATCAACACATACCGGATCCCAATAAACGGCCGCGTCAATTTCCCCGTCGTTTGCAACATCCGCAAATCTGCCGCCACCCGCACCGCTGGGATTGCAAAACCAAGTGATTGCCCATTTTCTGCCAGCGCCGTATTCACCCCAATCACCAACCCATCCAACGCCAACAATGGCCCACCCGAATTCCCCGGATTGATCGCCGCATCCGTCTGAATCGCTTCTTCAATCACCTCATTCGCCACCTCATCCGTCGTCACCACTCGACGATTTGTGCCAGAAATAATGCCCTTGGTCACGGTATTTTGAAATTCATCCAACGCATTGCCAATCGCCAATACGGTCTGACCACTTTGCACCTGAGCCCGCTCAGCCAAAGTCAAAAAAGAAAAGGTATGTCCATCCACTTTCAAAAACGCAATATCAACCATTGGATCGCTCGCTAAAAGTTTTGCCGTATACTTTTTTCCATCCGAGGTAACCACTTGATACTTCACCTCATGCTCACCATATGAACTCGCATCGATCACATGACGATTGGTCACGAGCATGCCATCTGCTGACACAAAAAATCCACTCCCACCACCAATATGCGACGAACTCGCATGACGCAAACCATCCACCGATACCAAGATAGACACCACCGCCGGTTGCGCCGTTGCTGCCACCTGCAAAACACGATCCTCGGCCGTTGGCGCCGGGCGACGCATCCACGGCTCGGGGATATACGGTACCTGGGTCACCAAACGCGGTTCAACGTACACAATAAACGCCGCGCACATCGCCACGCTCGTCATCGCCGACAAGCCAACAATCAAAAAAACATCACGCAATCCTAAACGAAAATCGGACGATGCCATATCGCCCGAATCATATCATCAACTCTTCCCACTGTCGCGCGTGCGCTGCACCGCCTTGCGCGTACGTGGCATCAACCGCTCAAGCTCTTTCGAAAACGAAGCCACGTCTTCAAACTGCCGATACACCGAAGCAAAACGAATATACGCAATTTTATCAAATCCCTTCAAACCCTCCATCACAATATCCCCCAACTCAGCACTGGTAATCTCATTGGTCTTCTTACGTTGAATTTCACGCTCAATCGTATGTACCAAACCACGAAAAGCCGCTTCCGTCACCGGTCGCTTATCCAGCGAACGCTTTAACCCACGCTCCAGCTTTTCTTTCGAATACGCTTCATGTCGACCATTGCGTTTAATAATAGTCAAATCCAATAACTCGACTTCTTCATTGGTTGAAAAGCGATAATTGCACGCCTCACATTCTCGACGACGTCGCACGGCACTCCCATCAGACGCCAAACGCGAATCAACCACCTTGGTGTCCTCATGGCTACAAACCGGGCAATGCATACACGCTTACATCAACTTCTTGCGAATAAAAGCGGGGATTTCCAAATCATCGTCTTCAGATTTTGCCGGAATGCGATTGGTGGGAATTTGCTGCGCTGGACGTGCCTGCATCGGCGCGTATTGCGGCTGCTGAATATGTGGTTGATGCGCCGCCGGCTGTGGCGCTGATTCACGCACTTCTGGTTCTTCCATGGCTGGCTGTTGCTGCATCGGCGGTGCTTGCATCGGACGCTCAACCACCGGCGCTCGCGACGGACTCGCATTCATCGGCGCTCGTCCAGCAAAAGACATTGGCTCCAACGGTTCGGGCGGACGCACACTTTGAAATGGCGTTGGCTGATGCGCCTGATACGTCCCCGACGTCAAAACCGTCTTTGGCTTGCTCGCGGGCGGGCGCACATCAAACCCGGTCGCGATCACCGTCACCTTGACTTCATCCTTCAAATTTTCATCCAAGATCGCACCAAAAATAACTTTCGCGTTTGGATCGGTTGACTGTGTAATCACCTTGGCTGCTTCTGACACTTCATACATGCCTAAGTTAGAACCGCCAGTAATCGTAAACAAAATCCCTTTCGCCCCATCAATCGACACTTCGAGCAACGGCGAAGCAATTGCTGCCTTCGCTGCATCTGCCGCCCGATTCTCACCAGACCCGCGCCCAATCCCCATCAACGCCGATCCACGATTGGACATAATTGCCCGCACGTCTGCAAAGTCAACATTGATCAAACCCGGCACCGTAATCAATTCAGAAATACCCTGCACGCCCTGGCGCAATACATCGTCCACAATCTCAAAAGCATCCAGCAATGAAGTTTTACGATCAATGATTTGCAAGACCCGATCATTCGGAATCGTAATAATGGTATCAACCACATCACAAAACCGTTCATACGCACCATCCGCAATCATCTTGCGCTGTTGGCCTTCAAATTGAAACGGTCGCGTAACCACAGCCACGGTTAATGCACCAAGCTCCTTGGCAATTTCAGCCACCTTGGGACCAGCTCCCGAACCAGTTCCACCACCCATGCCACAGGTAATAAATACCATGTCCGCCCCTTTGAGCACTTCTTTAATCTCATTTTGACTTTCTTCAGCGGCCCGCGCTCCCACATCTGGATCCATCCCCGCCCCCAAACCACGCGTAATCGTCTTGCCAATATGCAATTTCACCGCAGCCTGCGAATAATGCAAAGCCTGCACATCGGTATTCATGGCAATAAATTGCACACCACGAATTTTCGAAGCGACCATGCGGTTGATGGCTGATCCTCCTGAACCACCAATACCAACCACTTTAATGTTTGCGAATGTTTCGATTTCGGGTCTAATTTCAGCCATAGAGATTGAGTACTGGAAGTGCTCATTATTGGCTTTGTTGAGCCAGAAATGTGTTCTTCTTCCGCAGCATACAAAAGACGCCCCGGGGCGTCAAGAAAAATGTCCAGCCCCAGCTAGGGGATAAAAGATTTAAAGATTTTCTTCAAAGGTCCACCAATTTTCCCCATCAAATCACTCCCCTTCCCCATAGTCGCTTTCATGGTGCGCGAAGTCGGGCCGCGATCAGCACGACGCTCATTCTCAAACGACCACATCACCAAACCAATTGCCGTGCTAAAGGCGGGGTCCTGCACCACTTCTGGCAATGAACTGGCCACCACACACTCACCTTGTGCGCTTGGCAAACGCAATACACGCTTTGCCACATCCACCATACCAGGCAACTTTGATCCGCCACCCGTCAAGATAATTCCAGACGGCAATAATCCCTCACGATCAATCTTCTTTAATTCAGCATCCACCTTCTCAAAAATTTCTTCGACGCGCGCCTCAATAATATCCGCCACTAAACGTGGCGAGATGCGCTCACTGATATCTCCATTAAAATCAGCTAAATCTATTTCATGCGACCGCTTCGACACCGATTCTGCATGCGCCGTGCCATGAATACGTTTAATCCGTTCTGCTGCTTCCAACGACACCCGCAACCCAATCGCTAAGTCCGAAGTAATATGATCCGCGCCCAATGGCAAGGTCACCGCGCGCAATAATTCACCATTCTCATACACCGCAACCCCCGTTGTTGCGGCACCAATACAGACCACACACACCCCCAACTCACGGGCGCGCGAAGTCGTAACTGCCTCTGCCACCGCCAGCGGCATATACACCAATTCAGAAATATCCAACCCCGTTCGAAACACCGACTTGGTAAAGTTTCGCACATGGCTCGACAATCCTTGAATGATCAACGCATCAACTTCTAACCTGATCCCCTGCATGCCGATCGGATCTTTTATCCCTTGCTGACCATCCACGCTAAAACTCCGTGGCAAAACATGCAAAATTTCTTGATTGGCCGGATTCACAAAAGCGCGCGCCGACTCAATCGCCCGCGCAACATCTTCTGACCGAATATCACCATCAGAGCGCGAAACACCAATCACACCACGCGCATCTTGCGAAGAAATACAGGCCCCACCAATTCCCACCGTCGCCTCGCCCAATGGAATACCAATCACCCGCTCCGCTTGTTCTAAGCAGGCAGAAATTGAACTCACCGCATCTTCCAACGAAGACACGATTCCCTTCGCGACACCTTGAGTCGGTACTTCGGCACCACCAATCAAATTCAAAGTTAAGCGCTTGTCTGGGGTAAGGCTAAGCTGTCCAGCCACGAGGCGGACATGGGACGTTCCCACATCAAGACCGACAAGCAATCGTTCTTTCATAATCGGCCAACCAAAACAGAAATGTAGGGCAAAAGAATCAGTACTCCAACCACGGCAGCGGCTACCGATGCCACCAAAACTGCAGCTGCCATCAAATCCTTAATATCTCTAACATACCCATGAAGACGAGGTTTGACCAAGTCCACTAGGCGTTCCACCATGCTGTTCACCAATTCTAGCACGAGAACAACCATGGTGACCACCACCAACATCACTCGCTCGAGATTCGACAACGGAACGACGAATAATACAAAAGTTATCAACAAAGCCGCCACTATCTGAATACGAAAACTACGCTCCGTAGCAAAAGCCAGACGTATTCCGCGCCAAGCGTGTTGCAAGCTGTGGATAAAAGAAATGAAGAACCCCATACTCAAGTCATGTGCGCAAGTACTTCTTCTTGCAAGCCAAACATTTCAAGCTCCGTCTCCTCGGTAGCATGATCATACCCAATCAAATGTAACATTCCATGCACGATCATCCGCAACAACTCTTCCCCAAAAGCAATTTTTCTGCGCGTCGCTTCTTTTTTTACATACGCTGGAGACACAAAAATATCTCCATAATGCCGTTGCCCAGGCGCCGTATTTGGCACCACCAGCTCAGAGAACGAAAGCACATCCGTCGTTCGATTTTTTTTGCGATACTTTCGATTCAAACTCTGCATCTTGTCATCCGTCACAAACGAAATAGAAACACTTCCCTGAAGTGGCTGCTTCGTCTTTCGTAAAACTCGAGAACACGCATCGGCAATCATCACCGTCGTTAACGAGCTTGGAATCTTACCAGAAACATCAAGCTCAATCATGGCGTTGGTGTCACAGGTACCGTCGTTGTCACGGCTTCAGGCTGCGCGATCACACCGGTCGTGGTGGCGGCAGGTTCAAATGGCAATGGCCCAGACAATGTTGTCGAATTTACTTGTGCTACCCCTTTGAGTACTAACGAATTCAACATCATCGAATACAAGGTATGGTAATTAATAAATGGCTGACCTCCCAAATCATAATGAAATGCCAAAACCTTATCACCCCACGAAATATAGGTAGAAAGTAAATCCGTCCCCGCAATAATTCCGACATATCCCTTCTTCGAACGATATTTCAACACCTGTGATGGCTTGGTCTCTGGGTGACGCGAAACATACCAATCCAAAATAGGCACCAGTTTACCATTGTCTTCCACCGTCACGGTAAAAGACTCACTGCCGCCGGTGGTGATTTTTGCCTTTGAACCATCCGTCGCCTCTTCAACCAATTTCCAATCTGTCGGGATTTGCATTTCCCAACCAATCGTTCCAAACACGGCCTTGGTCAAACCAGCATCAATCAGGCGAGAAGGTGGCACCAAATTTGGATTGTACAAATTAAACGTTTCATTCCCATCTAAGAAACCGTCTCCATCAGAATCAGGATTATGTGCATCAGAATGCAACAGCATTTCCTCGGCATCCGTCATCCCGTCAGAATCGCTATCCAAACCTGCCGGAGGCAACTTAGGCGGCTCGGGTGGTGGCGGTGGCAAACTCGCCACAATCGCCGTCGATTCAGCCGACGGTTGCGACTCACCTCCAGCATTCAGGGCAATCACATGATACCGATAGGTTGTTCCAGCTTGCACCGTTGAGTCCACAAAGTTCGTACTATTGGGCGGCAAATTCGACAAGGCCACAAACCCAGCACCAACCACGGCGCGTTCAATTCTAAAGCCACTTTCATCCGACGCCGTATCCGTCCAAGACACGCTCGCGCTTTGTGGATTGGTGGAAGTCGCATTCAAGTTACCCGGTGCGGTCGGCGGCGTCGCCACCACCGGAGCCGGCTGTTCAACCGGCGCCGCCGGTGTCACCGGTACAGCCTTCTTAAACAAAACATCTCGCTCCACATAGACCACCGCTCCTCCTCCCGCCAACAAAAACACCAACACGGCCACCACAATCAACCCCAACCCACGCTTCGCCGGCGGATGATCCAAGCCAGCCGACGGATCAGCCATATCAGGTACCTTGGCACGCAAAGCCGCACCATAAAACTTGTCCGGAATCACATAGATTTCGGGTTCAGCTACCGGCGGTTGATTTTGGAGCGGAAGTACGTCTGCCATACACTATTTTGCTAAAGCTCGGAGCGAATTCACCACTAAATCAAAACTAGTTCGATATTCAATCTTATTCGATTCACCTAATTCATACGTCATCACCCAAATCGTATCACCTTGACTTACATATGTCGTCAATCCATTTGACAGCTGCACCGCATCCAAACCATTTTTTGTCTTAAAACTCTTTAATCCATTTGAACGCGCACGACTTGCCACAAAATCAGCAACCGTTGCATGCGACGAATTTGGCAAAACCTGTAGTTGTATCGTCCCACCATCATTCAAAGCAATGCGCACCACGGCAGGATCAGTCGATGGCGCAAAGGTCCAACTTTGTGGAGCTAAAAATGACGCCTCATGCCATTTCATGATTTGAATAAATGACGAAGCAGTTATGCTCGTACCCTTTGCCGTCGGATTAAAAAATCCACGTACTTCGGCACCATCAAAGAAACCATCCCCATCCGTATCAGCAACTGTTGGCGAAGTTCCATACAAGGCTTCTTCAACATTAGTCAAACCATCCCGATCCGCATCTGCTCCTTCGGTCACAGCCAGTGGCGCCGACGGCTTTGCCGCCTGAACAACCGGCGTCGTCGTAGACACACCTTCGGTTGTCGCTGCCGTTGTCGATGTCCCCACATCTGGTGTGGTTTGTGGCGTTGGAATATTTGTCCCAGCAGGCGGCACGGTTTGCGGCGACGCTGGCTCAAGCGCTGGCGCACTCGCGGCCCCGGCACCAACATTCTGCACCGCTTCATCTTGCACCGGTGGTTTCTCCACAATTTGCCCCGCCGTCTCTGATTTCACTGGCACCGCAATATTCGCCGTTGGTAACGCCGCATTCTCTTGCATTGTTGGCCGAATCACTAAAACGTAATACAAAATTCCACCAATCGCCGCCACCAAAGCCACCATCCCTCCAATCACCAAAATCATTTTCACCGGCGACTTTCCCACCGGTTCCACCGCCATCGGTACTACCGGTACCGGAGCAGCACCCCCACCTTCATTCATTCCGGCAAAAATATCCTCGGGTTCTTTTTTCCCAGTCATTGAAACCACTTTCGAAGCCGCCGGACCAGATGGCACCGGTGGCGCCAACGGCACTGGTTGCGCAGTATTATTCTCAACAGGAAGGTTTGGTGGTGCAGAATCAAACATAGTAGTGCTTATTTATTTTCATGAAGTTTTCCATCAGCTGACGCATAGGGCAGATTCTTATCCGCAAACGATGGCACCGCCTCGCCTGGTTTCACCACATACGGTGTTCCTTGCGGAAGTTTTTCAAATGGCACCGGCGTATACCCATTATCATTATTCTTCACCTTCCCAGTCCCTGTCCCTGTCCCTGTCTGACCACCGGGTTTTGGTGTCACCCCACTGCCCGTGCCTCCCGATGAAATAGACTGAAATAATTGATTCTCCGCTGTTGGTGCATTTCTTGCCCGCAAGAACAAGATAGCACCAATCAGGAGTGCCAGCACAGCCAGCACTCCAACTCCTATTCCCACCAAGCGTTTCGTTTCCATAGAATTACCAGCTGTAATAATGCCAAGGATCTAAGCCATTAGGCGGCTTAGGTAACTTCGCAGCAAAGTCTTGCTCAAACTGTTGGCCACTGCATTGCAAGCTCGTGCTATAGCAAGCTTCACCTTGTGCATGCATATCATTCCCCTTGTTTGCATTAACAACAAGGAAGTCACCCGTATTCACATTCAGATCCGCCAAATGCGTCGCTCCGTTGGACGCAACAAGATCCTTATTTGAAATGACAATCAACTTATCGATGGTAGCTAAGTACACAGACCCATTATTCGTTTTCAATCCACCGCCCTGCCACACAAAGCTCACAGGTTGCGAATTCCCCACCCCTAACTGCTTATAATTCAAGATGGTTGTCACCGGCGGACCACTCATGCCAAAGCAACCTTCCCATTGTGCGGTTGCTTGGCAATTTGAATCTCCAATTTTCTTAGGCGGAAAATCAACTTTAAATAAATTATCTCCAGCCAATCCACATGAAGCCTTACATTCAGCATCCGTTTTCTTCTGCGCAGCCAGACAATTATTCAAACAGGTTGTCGTTCCTTCAATTGGACAACCATTAATCGACCCACCAACGGCTGGATCAAATCCCCAACCGCCACTCATCTCTCCTGGATGATGGATACAGATCAAGCGCGTATATGGCAACTCATCCAAATTCCAGTACCCGACATCACGCGCATTCACATCTCTCGCGCAGGCACCATATCCATCCGGACGATTAGTATACGTACACAAATGTGAACGATATTTAATATCCGCCTTCGCTTCAGGATCGCTCGAGAATGAGACATACCCTGCCCCACCCGGATCATCGTATGGAACGCTAAATGCATATTTTTGCGGAAGAATTGTATGCAAATGAAAGTAGCTTGGTACTGGACCTTTCCACAAAGCGGCAACATAGGCATTTCCTTTTGCCGGACGTGGGAAAATATTCACGTTTGCTTCTTCCACCGTTGTTTCATTGAACAAATCTTTAAAGCTCGCAGCGCTAAAGACTTCAGAAGTATATGGGAAGTACCCACCTGTTGCTGATTCATCAATCGTTTTTGAATAAGTATACGGTGCACTGACACCCGCACGGCAATTCACATTCTTTGGATGCCATAACGTAGCATCATTTGGATTCGATTTAATAATACCCGTGATATCCGTGGTACAGGCATTATCTTCATACATATCAATCACCAAGCGATACTGATTACATTCGCCACTTTGATTCAACGCACTAAAACTAAAGTGTCCATCTTGATCTGCAAAGACTTGATCAACTTTCACACCCTTGCTCATCAAGGTCACACGCGCATTAGGCACCACCTGATGGTACACCGCATCATAGACATAGCCCTTAATCGTGGCATCGCCCACGCTGTCTGAACATTTTCCACAACCTTGAAATCCACACGCAATGCTACAAGAAGGAGTACCAGCTTCACTCTTAATCGAAACATCCCAAGCTGCACCTTTCTGCGCCACACATTGCCAAAACTTATTCGAAGTTACATCACCATCCCAACGCCAATATGCCTGACCGTTCGGAATATCCGTATCCGAGGACTCACATTGTATACCAAGACAGTCCTTATACATTTGATACACATACCATGGCAATCCAGGTAGGGCGACACAGGTATCGGTTGTGTCGATACCCTTCACCGGCTTCTGATAAGACAAGTCTGCATTTGCTGGAGGCGTCGCCGGACCAACCATCTGCGGATTAATTGGATTGGTCGCAAAATCATAGCCCAATGACTGACAAGACACTGTTGATGCCTTCATCGTCTGACATGGCTGATTCATGCACTTATTGCCAAATATCTGAGTTGCCAAACTATCACCCTGACCAAACAAGTTAACGTTTCCAGGAAGAATACCCGCCCCTGAAATCGCAACATTTCCATCACATTGCTCGGCGGCTTCGATCTTACCATTCCCACAAAACCCACCCTGACTCGCCAAGTGCTTACAAGAAGTACTGCATGACAAACATGTCGAGCCATAATCAGCACTACACGTTGATTTTCCATTGTCAGCTCCATTGTCACATTCTTCAACCCCTTGATATACCTTGCCGTCACCACACACATTCTTCTGACACGTCAACGAACACGCCTTGGTATCACCATTATTCGTTCCCAAGTCGCATTGCTCACCCTGATCCACCTTCCCATCGCCACATGTCCCAACCGGCACACACGCCGACCAACCATAGGTTAACGCAGGCAGGTATGAACATTGGCTCGGCTTACCCGGCGCCACACAACTTCGAATATGTTCAGTTTGATACACAATTTTGGTGACTGGATCGGTAATGGTTTTCCCTTGGCAAGAATCAAGGCATGAATTTAAAGCCCCCTTACAATCAGCATTCGTAGTACAACCGCCATACGCAAATGGCGTTAATGCACAATACCCTTTTGGTGTATGTTCGGATGCTGTTCCATCGCAGAGCTCTGGACCATCCACTGAACCATCACCACAATACGGACCCTTGCTCTTACAGTCCAAGCTGCAGGTGCCGCCATATGAACCGTTCAATGTGCCCGTATCGCATGTTTCACCCGGCTCCAATTTGCCATTGCCACAATATTTATCGAACCCAGTACATTGCAAATTGCAATGACCATAGCTGCCATTCAATGAACCGTCATCACAAGTTTCGCCCGCATCCTTTTTGCCATTGCCACATTCGGTAATGGCATAACACGTCGCATTATTTGGATCAATAATATACGCCTTACAGCTAGAGCAAATTTGCAGATGATACCCAGGCAAATTTTTTGACGTTTGGCAGTTATTCGCTTTCTGCGTATCACCAATTTCACAAATTTCACCAGGATTCAACACACCATCGCCACACGTTCCCTTTTGCGCGAACAAATCATTCTGACAAATATCACTATACTGATAATTTCCACCCGAACGCCGGCATGAATTTGCAATCACCGGAATCGCCTGACACTTATCACCGGCAATCGCCTTACAATCATTAATATTATTTGGATCACAAGCCTGACCAGACTTTGCACAAGCGGTACATTTGCTTGGATCTAAACATGGACGACAATACGCGTCACCCGCAGCATTTTCCCCCGTACAAATCTGATCCTTGGTCGAAGTATTCACACAACGATACACGGCATCTGGCAATGGCGGTGCCCACCATTTATTTGGATCAGTTGGTGGAATTTCAAATTCTGCTCCCAAGTCATAGAACTGCCCTGCATTCTGACTTCGATATTGATAGACACGTGAAGCACCCGTTTGCGCAGCCCCATACCGCGGACAAGCAAATTGAAACTTCGTCTTATCCCAACAAGTCGCAGGGTCGACATTCTCATCCACCGTAAATTTCTGCGTTGCTTTATCAATATGTCCACCTTGGCACTGTTGCGCATTTGGACAATCCGAACTATCGCTACACGCGATACCAACATCCAATGCACAACGCCCACAGAAAATCAGTTTATTGATTGGATCCTGCGGAGCCCCACCAATCGCCGAGGATAATTCTTGTCCCCAAGAATTCCATTTCGATTCGGTCAATCCCGGCAAAAAGCTTCCAGCAGAAATCGTCGGATATTTACCTGTTCCGGCACGTGTTTGATCCAATGAATTCGCCAAGCGATGAAAATCGCGGATGCGCGAAGTATCACGCACCAATTTATATTTTCCACTATCACACGACAAGCTTGAATCGCCAAACTTCAAACAATCCACATCGGTCGAACAGGCGATCACCTCACCATTATTATACGCAGCATTGATATATGGCGCTTTATTTGGCGTCACGCACACATTTTGCTGATTCTTGATATTAATATTAAAGCTCAAGTACGACAGCAATTGATCGTAAATGGCCAAGGTCTGTTTTTGCGCATTTGGATTATGCGCCAGTACAAATACATTCGAATAAATCTTCCCATCGGTCGACGGCTCACGATTCGTCGCCGTAATATACGCCGTTGTCTCATCTTGCAAAGCTGGATATCCGTCTACATTGGTTGGCTTTGGTTTTCCAACAAAACCCTGTGCCGTATACCATTCCTCTGGCGTCAGATGGAGTTGATTCTGATAAATACGCAACCCAATACCATCCTGCGCAAATTGTGGATCTTCTTTGGCATTATACGACAACAAATACTGACGTAAAATTCCACGACCTTGGTCGGTCCCTGACAATGGGACCACCGCAATTTGCAACTTTGGCAAATCATCCTGGGTTGATGATGCATTGCCCGCATCACGACAATACATATCCGTAAAGTTGAAAAACGCATCACCATTCGCGGTCAAAAATGGATCCTTCCCCGGAAAACTATTGACATTAATAATGTCCGCCAAGTTTGGCGTATTTTGCATTTCACGATACGGAGCCGTCTTCAAACTTGGCCATGGATTATTACATACCAAGACCGCCAC